>NZ_JAWOWF010000035.1:0-54209 GCF_033340295.1 Vibrio sp. 1401 | reverse complement strand
AGCGTACCACTTTCAGCAGTTGGCTTCCTCTTCTACACCTTTCCATGAATGTCGCACTTATTATCTGAAATCGGGAGCATCAAATTGCTGTTATTGCACTATATATTCGGGCAATATACCCGTGATCATTGAAGATGCTTGATTTTCTATGAAATCAGGAGCATTCTACGCACCATGAAAATAATACTGACTCCCCAACAGAAACTACAACTCGAAGAGATGCACGATTCCACTCGTGATGGTCGAGTGCGTGACCGCATCAAAGCGGTTTTACTTGCGTCTGAAGGTTGGAGTCAGGCGATGATTTCTCAAGCTCTTCGCATTCACGAATCGACCGTTGCACGTCACCTCAGCGACTACGTGCTTTCTGAAAAACTGAAGCCTGAAAATGGTGGAAGCCAAAGCAAGCTTTCTGCTACTCAAACCGTGCAGCTAATCGAGCATTTGACAGGCAAGACCTATTCTCATACGTATCAAATTATCGCCTACGTTAAAGAGACATTTGGACTTGAATATACGGTCTCTGGTATGAATAAGTGGCTTCACCACAATGGCTTTAGCTACAAACAACCGAAAGGCGTTCCACACAAGTTTGATGAGGCAAAACAGCAAGCATTCATAGAGGCTTATGAAGCGCTAAAGGCAAGCTGTGGCAAGGATGAATCGATAGTCTTTATCGACGCTGTTCACCCAACCTTATCAACAAAAATATCTCATGGCTGGATACGGACTGGTCAAGATAAAGTGGTTGAAACAACGGGTAATCGTAGCCAATTGAACATTATTGGCGCACTGAACCTGTCGGATATTGGAGCCACTCTCGTTCAGGATTACGAAAGCATTAACAGTGAAAGTATTGTTCGCTTTTTCTGTAAGTTAAGAGAGGGTTATCCGTTAGCTCATAAGCTTCACATCATCTTAGATGGTGCGGGATATCACCGCAGTGACTTAGTCAAAGATGCGGCGTTTATCCTAAATATCGAACTTCATTATCTTCCACCTTACAGTCCAAACCTCAACCCAATAGAGCGGTTATGGAAAGTAATGAATGAGAAGTCGAGGAACAATGTTTACTTCAAAAGTAAACGGGACTTCAAGGCGGCAATAGAGCGTTTTTTTGCTGTGATTCTTCCAGAGATCGCAGGCTCTTTGGCATCTCGAATAAATGATAATTTTCAGGTGCTCAAGCCCGCATCTTCAAGTTGATTGGGTATAAATCCTCTTGGAATAAAACGAAAAATTCATATTTTGTCTAAACTATAGACGTGTTTAGTGCAGTAACAAGCCTTTAATTAAACTAATACAAGGATGAAGAGCATGGATCGAGTAGCGTTAAGTTCATTGATGAGCAATGTCGTGGTTATAGGGCTTGATGGGAACCTGAGAAGTCTTGAAAGTGGTCAGCTACCTCAGCCTGGTGAATTAATTATTGAGGAAGTTTCTGATACATCAGAATTAATTGTACAACAGGTAACACCGCAAGGTAGTTCAATTAACGTTACTGATGATGTCACTGCGCTAATCGAGGCTATCGCTAGTGGAGAAGACCCGGCTGCTCTTGGTGAGGATTTTGAGCCAGCTGCAGGTGAGGAAAGTGGTTCTAGCCCCCAAAATACTGGTGCAATAGATCGTACTGGCGCTGAATTGTTGGCTAGTACGAATTTTGAGACCGTCGGTATTGATGGAATCGGACTATCTACAACTCAAGCACTATCTTTGTTGGATCTTTTCAGAGTAATTAATGGCCCTGTACCACCGACTATCTTAGTTCAAGAAATATCTAGTCCGACTATCAACGAAGGTGACCAAGTTGTATTCGATATTACTCTAAGTCAAACAACTGAAGACAATACTGATGTCATTCTTTCTCTCCTTGATGGAACCGCAACAGGCGGCTCAGCTGACGATAACGGGAGTGACTACGTCAATGAGCGTGTCCTCATAACATTTTCTGATGGTACAACAGAAGAAGTTTCAGTCGGTGAAAGCGGAACCTTTACCATTTCGATCCCACCGGGTGAAAGTGACTTTACGGTCTCTATAGACTCTATTGACGACCCTATATTTGAAGGCCCAGAAACGTTTACGCTCTCTGGCACGACAGAAGAACAGAGCACACCTGTTACTGGGACTGCCACTATTTTAGATGATGGTAGTGGACCTGGCTCAAATCCTGATGATGATCGCCCAGTGGTAACGATGAGTGATGCAGGTACGGTTAATGAGGGTGAGACAGCGAACTTCAAAGTGACGCTATCGAACGCGTCTGAAGCGGAAACGCAAGTGGAATTGGGTCTTAATCTTGGCGATACCGAAGTTGGAGATTTGGGCACCCTAGAATACAACACGGGAAGTGGTTGGGTTGCAGTGCCAAACGATGGCGTAGTAACGGTGCCAGCAGGGCAAACTGAGTTTGATGTGCGTATCGCTTCCATTGATGATGCGGTGTACGAAGGCCCTGAAGATTTCAGTGTGACGGTGACTGGCATTGGCGCCGTGCAAGGCAGCGATATGGGAACGGCAACGATAGTGGACGACGGCACGGGTCCGGGCCCTGATCCGGATGATGACCGTCCAAGCGTGACTATTACCGATGCTGGCACCATTAATGAGGGTGATACGGCGAACTTCAAAGTGACGCTATCGAACGCGTCTGAAGCGGAAACGCAAGTAGAGTTGGGTCTTAATCTCGGCGATACCGAAGTCGGTGACTTAGGCACCCTAGAATACAACACCGGGAGCGGTTGGGTGGCAGTGCCAAACGATGGCATTGTGACCGTTTCTGCTGGGCAAACTGAGTTTGATGTGCGTATTGCTTCCATTGATGACGCCGTTTATGAAGGTCCTGAAGATTTCAGTGTGACGGTGACTGGCATTGGTGCAGTGCAAGGCAGCGATACCGGTACGGCAACGATTATTGATAATGATGCTCCTCCTTCTATTTCAAATGTTGTGAATGCAGTTGTTTCGGAAGAAGGTTTAGCTAATGGTATCCCTGATAATACAGGATCACCTTCAGACACCACTAACTCCGCAAGTTTCTCAGGAACATTCACAGTTGCCGATCCAGACACGGCGAATGTTTCAGTGGTATTGGCAGGCCCTAACAACCTAACATCAGGAGGGGAGCCTATATCGTGGACGTGGGACAACAGTACTCAAACGCTGACTGCGAAAACTGCTCACCTGAGCGTTGTTGCTACTGTTATGCTGAGCGAGCCTTCAGCTTCAGGTCAAGGCTCTTGGGACTATACTATTACTCTGTTTGAGCCACTTGATCATCCTGTTAATGATGTGGAAGACATCATCAACTTTGATTTACAGATTTCTGTAAGTGATGGACAAACAACAACATCTCAAAGCTTAAATGTGGCCGTTGAAGATGATTGCCCATACGTGCCTGTTGTTGTTCAACCCGTCGATGTGTCGCTTACTGGTGCACCTAACGTTCTTACAGGGCGCATAGATTTTGCAGGAAGTGAGACAGACGCAACCAGTCGAACATTTGGGGACGTTGTTGTGACTGCAAACGGTTTTGTGTCTGACGAATCTGTGATGCTGGGAACAGCTGAAATCAATCAATCATCAGAAGGGATTGGCGTTAAAAGTTCTGGTAACAACGGCTTCCAATTAGAAAACGAAGTCGATTATCGATTCGCGGGTAATGAGGGTGTATCAGAGCAGTTAATCATAGACTTAGGCAATAAAGTTGCTTACGGAGCAGAAATAGAATTTGAGAAAATGTTTGGTGGTGAACTTGAGAAAGGAATCGCATCTTTTTATAGAGATGGTGTATTAATTGCTCAGCAATCGTTCAACTCTGACGCAAGCAGTGGTGATTACGCGGCAAATTTCAATGTTCAACAGGGAGGCTTTGATAAAATCATCCTCGAGGCGACCAGTAATGGCAATGGCCCGGATACTGAAGACAACAGTGACTTTACCGTTAAATCAATAACCTTTACAGGTGCGTACTCTGGCGTGCCAATTGCTAGTGCGGATGGGAACCTCGGTGCTGTATATGGAGCTGATGGCCCTGGTTCTATAGTCTTAAATGGAGGTGAGGCTGGTTTAGAGACTCTAGATGGTAAAGACGTGTTGATATACGTCGATCCACAAAACTCTAATAGACTGATTGCAGAGGCTGATGGAGAGCTTGCATTCGAAGTTCAACTTACACCTAGCACTGGAAAATGGGAGTTCTTCCAATACTTACCTTTGACCTCACCTTATGGCGATGGGGATATCGATTTTAACTACACGATTATTGATAATGATGGAGACAGTAAAACGGGGTACTTTTCTGTCAACCCTTACGCCCCACCAATCGTAGAAGGTGTAACTCTAAACGTTTCTGAGGAAGGCTTAAGCAACGCCATTGCTGATGACTCTGCTCTAAACGGCTTTGATGACACAACTGACTCGAGTACTGATGTAGAACAATTGACGCTGGGTCAAACCGTTGATTCTGTTACGCTCAGTGAACCATCTACAGCTCTTACTAGTAACGGTATCTCTGTAACGTGGACGTTATCAAATAACGACCAAATGCTTATCGGTTCAGCGAACGGTGAAGAGGTTATCAAAATATCAGTCAATGATACTGGAGTGGTATCTACGGAGCTTCTTGGTCCGATTGATCACTCCAACCCATCTGGAGAAGACACCTTAAATATTGAGGTGCCTGTGCTTGTCTCGAATGCTCGTGGTCTTACTAACTCCACAACGGTCAACGTTATTGTGGAAGATGACTCACCAGATTCTGCATCTATTATTCACGATGTAGTTGCAGAAACTAAAGAAAGTGCCAACGTTCAGCTCATAATGGATGTCTCGGGTTCTATGCGAACGGATAATCGCTTGCAGATAATGAAAGATTCGGCAACTCAGTTATTGAATCAATATGAGTCTATCGGTCAAACGCGAGTTCAAATTATTACTTATAGCAGTACAGCATCCACTTACGCTATAGGTGCTGCGACGTGGCTGACGGTCGAGGAGGCCAAAGCGTATATTGAGAATCTAAATGCGGGTGGCATGACTAACTATAACAACGCGCTAAATGAAGCAAAACAGTCATGGGATGATGTAGGTAAGTTAACCAGTGCGTCGAATGTTAGTTACTTCTTGTCAGATGGTCAGCCATACCCTGCGTCATCATTTATAAACGACGCTCGCGAGCAGAGTTGGATTGATCACCTAACCGATCCTGATAATCAGATAACAGCCCTAGCGTATGGTATGGGCGTTTATCTTATGCCGGAGCAATTAGATCGCGTAGCATATGATGGCTTTTTGAATCAAGACCTTGATGGTGTTGTGGTTCCTGACGTAACTCAATTACCTCCGGTTATGTTGCAGTCAGTGATTCAACCTGTTGGGGGGAACTTGATGTATACCACTTCTCCAGATACAGGTATTGGTGCAGATGGTGGTTATATTAGCGAAATAGAACATGACGGTGTCACTTATTCGTTTGATGGTTCAGACCTAATAGTAACTGACAATAACGATGGTATTTCGCATGCATTTGACGACACAACGATGCAGCTTACTATCTATATCGACAGCAAACATACTCTGGAAATCGACTTAAACGATGGTGCGTATGCATTTTATGGTGCGGTGGGTGATACAGTTGAAACGTTAGACTTCGATTATGTATTGACGGATAACGATGGTGATCAAAGTGAGAACACCCTGCAATTCGTTATTGATGAAAACGGAGGAGTAAATGCTTCAAGTAATGGCTCTGCAAATATTATTGAAGCTGAAGTGGACGTAAGTCATGACATCTTGATCGGCAATGATAACGAGGCAGATGTCTTTAAATGGGTCAACGACTCCTTGGATACAGGAACAGATCTAATTAGAGGTTTTGAGAGAGATTTGGACACCTTAGATCTGAGTGAAGTCGTTGAAGATGCAGGGCACAATACGATAGAAGAACTTCTCAATAGTATTGACTTGAACATTGATGGCGATGACTTATCTCTAGAAATAACCCATAACGATGGAAACTCAATTCAAACTATCGTAATAGAAAACAGGGCGACAGAGTTTAGTGATTTAATCGTGGGAAATGCGGACTTTGAGAGTGATGTGTTATCCGCACTAACTAAGGTTAACTTAGAGCCATAATGAAAAAGGGCCAGTAGGCCCTTTTCTTCTGCTTTGTCTTACTTATTCGTAGCCTAAAGCACTTTACATGCAAAACCTTTTAAGTAGAAACCTTCTGGATATGCTGTATCGGTTGGGTGGTCAGCGGCTTGTTCAAAACGCTCCACAAACTTTACTTGGCGGTTAGCGTCTACGGCTGCATCAGCGATGATTTTCTGGAACAGAACTTGATCCATCAAGCCAGAGCACGAGTAGGTCAGTAGCGTGCCGCCCGGTTTTAGAATTTGCATTGCAAGCATGTTGATGTCTTTGTAACCACGACATGCGCCGTTTAGTTGTGCTTTGCTCTCTGCGAACTTCGGTGGGTCCATAATAACCACATCGAACTGAGTTCCTTGATCACGATACTCACGAAGTAGCTTAAACACGTCTGCATTTAGGAACACGGCACGCTTCTTCGAAATATCAAACTCGTTTAGCTCTGCGTTGAATTTTGCGGTATCTAAAGCAGGTTGCGACACGTCAGCGTTAATCACACGCTTTGCATCACCTTTTAGAGCGTAAAGTCCGAAGCCACCTGTGTAAGAGAAGCAGTTAAGAACTTCTTTGCCTTTCATATATTTCATCGCTTGCTGGCGACTATCACGTTGATCTAGGTAGAAACCTGTTTTGTGTCCGCCAACGATATCTACACTAATCTTTAAGCCATTTTCTTCGATGACGACCGATTTAGGTGGCTCTTCGCCGTGCAAAACGCCCGTGCTCTCTTTTAAACCTTCTTTTTTACGAACGGCCACGTCAGAGCGCTCGTACACATTACAATCAGGGAAGCTCTCAACCAGAGCGTCAACAATAGCCTGCTTATTGTGTTCTGCGCCAGCACTGAGAAGTTGGCACACAAAGAAATTTTGGTAACGATCGATCGTAACGCCAGGTAAGCCGTCAGACTCTGCTGCGATAAGGCGATAACCCGTAAGGCCATCACGTTTGATAATGTCTTCACGAAGAAGTTGTGCGTCTTTAAGTCGTTTAACGAAAAACGCGGTGTCGATTTCTTCTTTATCAAAACTCCAAATACGAGCACGAATTTGTGAAGCTGGCGAATATGCCGCCTTAGCTAGCCATTTACCGTCGTGAGTGAATACATCAACCGTTTCGCCAAGAGCAGGTTCGCCCTCAACTTTGTTGATGCCTCGAGAGAAGATCCAAGGGTGCTTGCGCTTGACCGATTTCTCACGACCTTTAACCAAATAGATAGCAGCTGTCATTTCATTAGCTCTTGTTGAATTTTGAAAGGGGCGTATTGTCCGGGATGTAAATGGTAAAAGCAATATCCCTCGGCAATCCAGTACATTGTAGTGACTTTTAAATACAAAAAAGGTCACTAAAGTGACCCTTTTATTGAATTTGCTGTAATAGATTCCGTTGCTATGCTTTAAGTCCAGTAAGTAGTGCTTCCATTGTGTCGCTTTGCTTACGCAGTTGATCAACGTTTTGTGAAGTCGTGCTTATCATATTGCACACGTTATCTGCTTGAACTCGAATTTCTTCAACGCTTGAGGCGATATTGTCCGCGACTACACTTTGCTCTTCAGCTGCTGTTGCAATTTGAATGCTACTGTCGGAGATAGTTTGATTTTTATCTGCCAAAGAGCCGATTTCGTGATTCACTTCCGTCATGAGGTTTTGTCCCTCATTTGCATTATTAACTGTCACTTCCATCAGCTTAGTAAGCGACTGGCTGTTACGCTGTAACGATTCAATCATCGTTTGGATTTCAACTGTCGCTTGCTGAGTGCGTCCCGCAAGAGCGCGAACCTCATCCGCAACGACCGCAAATCCACGACCTTGTTCTCCAGCACGTGCTGCTTCAATGGCTGCGTTCAATGCAAGTAGGTTAGTTTGCTCGGAAATCCCATTAATGGTTGTCACGACTTCATCAATTTGTGCGGCATTAGCATCTAACTCCGCTACTGCTTGAGACGCAGATTGAATCTCATTAGAGAGGTTCGAAATCGAGTGAAGCGTATTCTCAACTTTCACTTGTCCAGACTGAGCCACGTTACGTGCATCATCGGTTTGCGTGCTTGAATCGTGAGCTAGTGTCGCGACTTCTCGAATCGTTGATGCCATCTGTTCAGTTGCACTCGCAAGAGAGTTGAGGTGTTCCTGCTGAGTCGCTGAAATATCTGAACTGTGATGAATCGATTGATTCAGGTCTGAGCTAATTTGTTGCATTAACGCCACAGACTCTTGAATCGACAGCACCATTTGTTGCTCTCGTTCTGCAACTTTGTCTATCGTAATAGCAATTTCACTAAACTCGTCGCGAACAGGGAAGAAGTTCATTCTCGCAGTTAAGTCGCCACCAGCAAGAGTGTTTAATGCTTTGTTCATCGTGAACATCGCGCCGCCAATAAACGTCATGATGTAGTAAACACCAAGAGCGAGAATAAACAAGCTCACACAGATGATGCTCACTTGAGTCGTTGATAGGGCAGTCCATAAAGAAAGTTCATGGTTCGCAACCAAACTGTACGCACCATTTAAAACAGACACGGATTGCGGACCAGAGCCAATAGAAACGGTTTCTGAACCCGCTATGAGGCTTGCTACTTGAGATTGAGAAAGATTGCCTGCCTCTATCAGACCTTTCATAAGCATGAGCTCTTCTTGGTACATACTTGAGATCAGTGTATTAGCCGCGCTATTAAGGACGAGAGTGAGAATGACTAAAGCAAGAAGAGGGAGAACGAAGAGCAAATAGAACTTTTCTTGAATCTTTAAGTGAATGAGGTACTTATCAATCCAGCGGAATGGAATTTCTTTCATAATTATAATAACCGTGCAAAAACCCACTATCCTTAGTGGGGTGAATAGACGAAAAGAATATATCACTCAGTAAAAAGAAGCGGTACAAAGATGAACGTAAAGTGTGAGAGATTTATAGTAAAAGGTCATGTTCAAGGCGTGGGCTTTCGTTACCATACTTCCCATCAAGGATTGAAGCTAGGGTTAACAGGTTATGCGAAGAACCTAAACAATGGTGATGTTGAAGTGATGGCGTGTGGAACAGACGCGCAAATAGTTGCGTTTTCGGAATGGTTACAAGAAGGACCGCGAACGGCAACAGTAGAGCATGTGATGCAGGAGCCTGCGTCGTATAAGCCGTTACGCGGTTTTAAAATTTTATGAATCTACAAGCATTTAGCTGGCTTTGGTAGGCCGGCTAATTTGGTTGCTTGTTTGGCTGGCCCCTTTTTAAACAGCTTGAATAGATACTTACTATTACCTTTTTCTGGGCCGTGCGCTTTTTCCATCGCTTTCACAAGCATACGCACTGCAGGGGAGGTATTAAACTCTTCATAAAAGTCTCGCACAAAATGCACAACTTCCAAATGAGCATCCGTAAGCTCGATGTCTTCTTCTTTTGCTAAAAGCTCAGTCATACCTTCTTCCCATTGAGTATGATCCAATAAGTAGCCTTGAGCATCCGTTTCAATTTCTTTGCCGTTGTAAACGAACATAACGTTTTATCCGTTAAGTAAACATGGATGTTTATAGATTAGCGACAGCCGAGAATGTTCTCAACAAAAGAATCTCGAAGTCGTATCGAGCGAATCAAAAGCGTACAAAATGGTGAGTGTTTTTGACTGAGCTAGGCACTTTGATAGAAATGCTCTTTTATTCAAATAAATAGGAAACTATTCAGTTTGTTAGAAATTTTACGGGGTGAGTACCAACGAAATTGCATGGATATCCAGGCTTATTCATTTTTGTTTTGGTTTTTTCTTGGCTACTTGTCTGATTATGGGATTTTATGGGTGAATGAATAGCTGACAACGTTGTGTTTGTTTTCATAGACCGATATTCTCATTGGATTAATGAAAGCCTGTATTCAGGTTAGAAACAACAATGATGACAAGGAGTTAGTCATGTCGAAACAACGTTACATTGAGATTAATGACAATGTAAAATCCACTTGGTCCATCGAGCGAATTTGGCAACTTGCAGAATCCTTACCTGCAGAAGAAATTGCGATTGCTGATATAAAAGGCCCAAATGAAGTGACTTGGTTTAGTCATGAAGGGCCACAGCCAACCTGCCGTGAAATTGCAAAACATTGCCAACGAATCAACAATGCTGATTTGTCGTATCCGGTAATCTTAACCAGTGACTATCGTGTTTTTGACGGTATGCACCGAATCGCCAAGCAAATCATGTTAGGAGAGGAAACGATTAAAGTGAGACGCTTTAGAGAAAACCCAGAAGCTGACGAAGTTATCGAGTTGGCGGTAGACCAAGCGTAACAAACTGAATTACTTGCAAAGAAAAAGCCCGAAGGAATTACCTTCGGGCTTTTTGATTCTACTTAACGAGAAACGATTAATCGTCGTTCATGATGCCTAGAATGCTTAGTAGGCTGATGAAGATGTTGTAGATTGATACATACAAAGTTACTGTCGCAGAGATGTAGTTTGTTTCACCGCCACGAATAATGCTTTGTGTTGTCATCAGGATCGCCATAGTAGAGAAAATGATAAACAAGCTGCTCAACGCCAAGTGTAAAAGGGTTGATTGAATAAAGAAGCTTGCAATCATGCCCACAACCAGCACAACAAATAGTGATAGCATTAAGCCACCCATCATCGATAGGTCACGTTTCGTTGTTAGTGCGTATGCCGATGCTGCCATGAAAGATAGTGCCGTACCACCGAGTGCGGTTAATACGATATCGCCCATGCCTGCACCTATGTACATGTTTAGAATAGGGCCAACGGTGTAACCTAAGAAGCCAGTAAATAGGAACGTAAACACAAGGCCAAGACTGTTGTTACGGTTTTTCTCTGTTAAGAATAATAGGCCGTAGAAACCAACCAGCATTAGGATGATACCTGGATGTGGAAGGTTAAATGCCATTGCAACGCCAGCAACGACTGCCGACCATAAAAGTGTCATTGAAAGTAGAGCGTAAGTATTACGCAATACTTTGTTCGTTTGTAGAGCACTTTCTTGAGTTGAAGTGCGGGTAAACATTGGACTGTTCATAATCTTCCTCGATAAGAGACTTTCTTTTAAGTACATTTATGGGATTGAAAGTTCAAAAAATCAAGCCCTAACCATACGTAACTTAGATAAAATAATAATAGAAATAAGATGTTATGTATTTGGCAACTTGTAACACAATATTACTGACTAGCATAGCTACATTGATTCTTACACAGATTTTTGAATTTAGTAACAAAAAGCACTGGCTTCATAGAAACCAGTGCTTTTTTATGTCGATTCGGCTAAATCTTAGTGGTGTAAGATTTGCGCTAGGAAATTTTGGGTCCTATCCGATTGAGGATTTTCGAAGAAATCAACAGGGTTGTTTTCTTCGATGATCTCTCCTGCGTCCATGAATATCACGCGATCGGCAACTTCTTTAGCAAAGCCCATTTCATGTGTCACACAAAGCATAGTCATGCCTTCCTCGGCGAGTTCGACCATTACATCCAGTACTTCGCGAACCATTTCCGGGTCGAGTGCAGATGTTGGCTCATCAAAAAGCATGACTTTAGGGTTCATACACAAAGAGCGAGCAATCGCCACACGTTGCTGCTGACCACCAGACAACTGACCGGGATACTTCTCCGCTTGGTCTGGAATTTTTACACGTTCCAGATATTTCATCGCAACTGCTTCTGCCTCATCTTTTGGCATCTTCTTCACCCAGATAGGCGCGAGCGTACAGTTTTCCAGTACGGTTAAATGAGGGAAGAGATTAAAGTGTTGAAAGCACATGCCCACTTCTCGGCGCACTGCTTCAATGTTCTTTAAGTCTTCAGTTAATTCCGTACCAGAGACGTAAATGCTGCCTGCCTGGTGCTCTTCAAGACGGTTAATACAGCGAATCATCGTTGATTTTCCCGACCCAGATGGGCCACAGATAACGATTTTCTCGCCGCGCTTAACGTCGAGGTTAATATTTTTTAGTACGTGAAACTCGCCATACCATTTATTCATGTCCTTCAATTGGATCATGTAATCTTGTTGTTGCGTCATAATACGTCCTTGATCTTGATGAGTTATCGTTTGTGACCGGTATGAAGTTTGTTTTCAAGCCATATCGAATAGCGTGACATGCCAAAACAAAATACCCAAAACACTAACGCGACAAATACATAACTTTCTGTAGCAAAGCCTAACCATTCAGGGTCGGTGTTTGCTGCTTGCCCTATACCGAGTACGTCAAACATACCAATGATGAGTACCAAACTGGTGTCTTTAAACAAACCGATGAAGGTGTTCACGATAGAAGGAATAGTAATCTTTAGCGCCTGTGGCAAGATAATCAGCCCAGTCTTTTTCCAGTAACTTAACCCAAGCGCATCAGCGGCTTCATATTGACCTTTCGGAATGGCTTGTAGACCACCGCGTACCACTTCTGCCATGTAAGCGGAGGCAAACATAACCACACCGATAAGGGCGCGAATCAGTTTATCTGTCTCTGAACCTTCAGACATAAATAATGGAAGCATAACCGAAGCCATGAACAAAACCGTAATCAGCGGAACGCCACGCCAAACTTCAATGTAGACGGTACAAATGCTGCGAATGATCGGCATCTCTGAACGTCTACCAAGCGCAAGCACCACACCAATTGGCAGTGAAACTACGATACCAACTAACGCAATAATGAGCGTAACGAGTAGTCCACCCCATTTGTGTGTATCGACCACTTCTAGTCCAAAGACACCACCGTATAAAAGTCCAGCGATGATGAATGGGTAGATGTTTACGAAGAAAAGCCAAATCCACATCCGTTTCGGTGTCTTCTCATACGCGAGTAAAACAGTAAACATGGCCAATGTGATATAGAAAAGGCGAGGGCGCCATAGTTCGGACTCTGGATAAAAACCATACATGAACTGCTCCCAGCGCACGCTGATAAATACCCAGCAAGCACCATCTCGGCTACAGTCGTCACGCGTTGAGCCAATCCAGTCTGCGTTAATAAACGCCCAATCCACGATATACCATATTGCAGTTACGACAATATACGCAAGAATGACAGTAACAATGGAATTGATAGGGCCATTAAATAGATTTTTCCGCATCCAACCAACGAAGCCTACAGTATTGGCGGGTGGCGGGAGATCCGGTTGAAATTGATGAGTACTCATATTATCTCTCCACCAGCGCGACTTTACGGTTATACAAGTTCATTAATGCAGACGTAATCAGACTTAATGTCAAGTACACGCCCATCGTCATCGCAATGATCTCAATCGCTTGTCCCGTTTGGTTCAGGGTAGTACCAGCAAACACAGAGACAAGATCTGGATAACCAATCGCCATCGCTAACGATGAGTTTTTGGTGAGGTTGAGATATTGACTGGTTAAAGGTGGAATAATAATTCGTAACGCTTGAGGAATGACAACAAGCTTTAAAGTTTTCGAGCGTGGTAAGCCTAGCGACATCGCTGCTTCGGTTTGACCATGGCTAACCGCATTAATACCAGAGCGCACAATCTCAGCAATGAAAGAAGCTGTATAAACACTCAATGCCAAAAGTAGCGCAGCCAATTCAGGAATAATGCTAATACCACCTCGGAAGTTAAACCCTTTTAGTTCAGGATAATTCAGTGAAATTGGCATACCAGCAAGGAAGTACACAACCAATGGAAGGCCAACAACTAAACCCAAAACTATTCTTCCCATTGGGGTTTGTTGCCCAGTGAGACGTTGCTTATTATTCGCCCATACATTAATTAATAAGCTTGCGATTACCCCGAAGATTAACGCGGCAATAACGTAGCTACTGCCAGGTTCCATAGTCGGTGCAGGGAAATATAAGCCACGAACGTTCAGGAAAATAGCTTCACCAAGACTTAAGCTTTGGCGTGGTGAGGGTAATGCTTGAAGAACAGCGAAATACCAGAAGAATATTTGCAGAAGAAGGGGGATATTTCGGAAAGTTTCGATATAAACTGCCGCTAAACGACTAACTAACCAGTTAGAAGAAAGGCGGGCAACCCCCATGGTAAAGCCAATCACAGTAGCCAGAATAATACCTAATACAGAGACTAACGCCGTATTAAGAAGGCCGATGATAAATGTTCTACCGTAAGAGTACGTTTCATCGTATTCAATTAATGTTAACCCAATACCAAACCCGGCTTCTTGATTCAGAAAACCGAAGCCCGTTGCAATACCACGAGCATCTAAGTTATTGAGAGCGTTGTTTACAATCGTGTAAAAGAAAAATACCAGTGCAGCAATGGCAATGATCTGGAAAATAGCAGAACGAAAGGCAGGATTATAAATCAGGCTCTTGCTTCCGCTTGGTTTGGACATCGTACTTGGCGATGCATCTTGTGTCGGTTTCATACAGCGATAACCTCAAACCTTAGTTATAGATATCGGCCTGTATAACGAAGTTTCGTCCTTGCTGGCTAAAGAATAACGCTCTCATGTCTAGCGGCTTACGAACCTTTAAAGCCGTTCCACAAAGCGAGCGCTTTTCGCCATCCAATGAGCGATCCTTACTCATACAGTGAGATATAATCAAGAAAAAGGGCGGCATGAACCGCCCTGATTAACTCTTTCTATCGGATTGGTGGCGCGTACATAAAGCCGCCTGCATTCCATAGCGCATTAACGCCACGAGAGATTTCTAATGGCGAACCAGTACCGACTGTACGTTCGAAGCTTTCACCATAGTTACCAACTTGTTTGATAACCTGGTAGCCCCAATCGTCACGGATACCCAACCCTTTGCCTTTAGGGCCATCAACACCGAGGATACGTTTGATGTTTGGATCTGTTGACTTCAGCATTTCATCCGCATTCTTCGAACTAATACCGTATTCTTCAGCGTTAATCATCGCAGACAATGTCCACTTAGCGATGTTAAACCATTGATCATCGCCTTGACGAACGACTGGACCTAGTGGCTCTTTAGAGATGATTTCTGGAAGAACGGCCGCAGAGGACGGATCTTTCAAATTCAAACGTAGTGCATAAAGGCCAGATTGGTCAGTTGTTAATACGTCACAGCGTCCCGCATCAAAACCTTTCGAAGTTTGCGCCGCTGTGTCGAATACCACTGGTTTGTACGCCATGCCTTGGTTGCGGAAATAATCTGCAAGGTTTAGCTCGGTTGTTGTACCTGATTGAACACATACCGACGCACCATCAAGCTCTTTAGCACTTGATATACCAAGTTCCTTCTTCACCATAAAGCCTTGACCGTCGTAGTAGTTCACACCTACGAAGTTTAGGCCCAGTGCAGTGTCACGGTGGAGAGTCCAGGTCGTGTTACGGGAAAGCACATCAATCTCACCAGATTGAAGCGCAGTGAAACGTTCTTTTGCGGTTAGGGGTACATATTTAACTTTCGTTTTATCCCCAAGAACGGCTGCAGCCAGTGCTTGGCAATATTCTACGTCGATACCTTCCCATTCGCCTTTTGAGTTAGGGTTAGAGAAACCAGGTAGACCGGTACTTACGCCACAAGTAAGAAAGCCTTGTTTTGTGACTTTGTCCAGAGTAGTGTCTGCTGCTTGAGCTGATGTTGCCATCATCGCAGTAGAAGCCGCTACGACGGAAGCAAGAACTGTGAGTTTATTTGCCATTTGTATCCTTCCTGTATGATCCATGTTTAATCAGGAGTGACCTGAAATAACGTGTCTAATTCGTTAGAGTTATCGTCCTACGTGATTGATTTTCGAAGAAACGGCATTCGATAGATCAACCAGTTATAAGCGTAGGAAAGGATCTGTTAATTCTCAAATATATAATTTAAATGAAGTTTTGAGAGAACTTACAAAGTGCCTTGAGATTTAGAATGACGAAATGTTAATTGTTTGTAAATAGTGCAATTCATGGACAATTTGGTGCATCAGAACAATCAATAGAAGAGTGAACAATACAAAAGAATAAAAAGTTGTTATTAAAACTGTCATTAGCTGAGCAAGGTGAAGTTCAGTAAAAATTCAAACAAAAATTATTTGTGATGCCGAAACAGGGTGATGAGCTTGCCCCATTTTTGGTAGCATGGTCTACAACAGCTAATTAGAGTAATCATGGATTGAAATGCGATATTTTCCTCTGTTCTTAGATTTAATTAATAAACCCGTTCTCGTCGTGGGTGGTGGTGAGGTGGCAAGCCGAAAGGTGGAAGCGTTGCTAAAGGCTGGGGCGGATGTGACTATCGTTTCTCCGACGTTGGTTGATTTTCTGTCTAAGCTTGCTTCTGAGCATCAACTGCGCTGGGTACAACGTTTCTATTCGAGTGACATTGTCACTAAAAGCTTTGTTCAAGTGTGGGCGACGACAGACAATCCTGAGCTAAATCACCAAGTGTACAAAGATGCCAAAGAGCTAGGCATCTTGGTTAATGTTGTGGATGATAAGCCTTATTGTGATTTCATCACGCCGTCTATGATTAATCGTGGCCGCATCCAAATCGCTATCTCTAGTGGTGGAGCTTCGCCAGTTTTAATTCGAAACATCCGTGAAAAACTTGAATCGATACTGCCACAAAACATGGGGTTGATGGCGGATTTTGCTAACTCAAAGCGAAACTCAATTAAAGAGGCGCTGCCTAGCGTCGATTTACGGCGCAAGTTTTGGGAGCAACTCTTCTCGAATCCCGAGGTGGAAAACGCGCGAGATAATCGAGAGTTAGAAGCAATTTACCAAGCGACCATGGCAACACCTATAGATGAAAAGGGAAGTTGTACTTGGATACATGTTGGGAAAGATGTTGAGATGTTGCCAATAAAAGCCGTACGCTATATGCAACAAGCGGAGCTGGCTCTGTACTCAACTCGATGTGAAGCGAATGTGTTAGAACTAATACGAAGAGATGCAGAAAGAGAAGCTTTCTCGAGCGCTGCTGAGCTTTCGGATATGCTGGCCAAGGCTAAAGCTGAAAAGCTTCGAATTTGCGTGTTCATACCACAAGGAACGAGCGAATTCGTATTGCTGCAAGGGCAGGACTTAGTTATCTAGCAATGCCAAATGCTAAAAATGGATACGTAGTTCGTTACACAAAAGCCAATAAAAAACGCCAGCGCATAATCCGCTGGCGTTTTTATTTACTTCTCAGATTGATTAATCACGGAAGTTGTTAAACTGGAATGGGATACCCATCTCTGCTTCACGAATCGCTGCCATTGTCGCTTGCAGGTCGTCGCGTTTCTTACCAGTAACACGTACTTTGTCGCCTTGAATAGAGGCTTGTACTTTTAACTTTGCGTCTTTGATAAGTTTCACTACTTTTTTCGCCGTTGGAGTATCAATACCTTGGCGGAAAAGCAGAGTTTGGTGCCAGTTTTTACCAGTAACGTCTGGGTCTTGTGCATCCATTGCGTTCGCGTCAATGTTACGCTTCGCTAAGTGGCCGCGTAAAATGTCGCGCATTTGCTTAAGTTGGAAGTCACCTTCCGCAGACATTTTTACGTTTTCTTCTACTAGCTCAAAGCTCGCATTTACGTTGCGGAAATCGAAACGAGTAGACAATTCACGGTTAGCATTATCAACGGCGTTACGTAGTTCAACCGTATCGATTTCAGAAACAATATCAAACGATGGCATGAAGATTCCTTGATTATTTTGTTATAGGGACTTTCGGGACTTAACAGCGCTTGCCAGCATATCTAGCATTGTAGCAGTGTCTTCCCAACCTAGGCACGGATCTGTAATAGACTGACCATACGTTAGGTTATTGATGTCAGTCATTGGCTGATTGCCTTCAAGAATAAAGCTTTCGGCCATGATACCCGCAATACGAGTGCTGCCTGACTTAATTTGGTTACAAATGTCTTGAGCTACGTCGATTTGTTTTCTGTGTTGCTTCTGACAGTTTGCATGGCTGAAATCCACAACCAAACGTTGTGGCAATCCAAACTCAGCTAAAGCATCACATGCTTGTTTGACTGATGCTTCATCAAAGTTAGGGCCTTTTTCTCCACCGCGCAGAATAATATGACCGTAAGGGTTGCCACTTGTGCGGTAAACCGTCATTCGACCGTTCTTATCTGGCGAGTAGAAGTAATGCGATGCTTTCGATGCGCGAATTGCATCAATTGCAATTTTTACGTTGCCATTTGTGCCATTTTTGAAACCAACTGGGCAAGATAGTGCCGACGCCATTTCACGGTGAATTTGTGATTCCGTTGTGCGAGCACCAATCGCGCCCCAAGTGATCAAATCCGCGATGTATTGGCCAGTGATCATATCAAGAAACTCAGTAGCAGTCGCAAGACCAAGCTTGTTGATATCCAGTAGTAGTTTACGAGCTTTATGAAGACCAGCTTCAAGTGCGTAAGAACCATCTAGGTTAGGGTCCGTAATCAAACCTTTCCAACCAACTACTGTACGAGGCTTTTCAAAGTAAGTACGCATCACGATAAATAGCTCGTCTTTGTACTTGTCTTGGATTTCACTCAGGCGAGTGGCGTAATCAATGGCAGCTTCAGTGTCGTGAACAGAACACGGACCTACAATCGCAAGAAGGCGATTGTCTTCACCCGATAAAATGTTTTCAATCTGACGACGAGATTGAGCGATACGGTCTGCAACGTCATCCGTAATAGGATGTACACTACCTAGCTCTGCTGGGGTAGGCATTAGACCCAAAGGCTGGGTTCTCAATTCATCTGTTTTTATAGGCATGTTATAGCTTTATTCTCTATTGCGAAGGGGTAAAGATAACGGAATTACAGGCAGGAATAAACCGTTTCACGGGAATCTTCGCCAGGAAATACCGAATTGTATACAAAGGTGTAGGTATTCATTTAAATGACTTATGTATAAATGACAAAACTTGATCATTAAATCAATATATATACATTTGAATTTATAACCATTTTCTCTATCTCGCTGTAAGGTAATCTAAGTAACTGCGATAAACTTCATACCTCGAGAGTGACGCCGTCACTTCCTGAGGGTTAAATAACTCGTGAGATCGAGCTTTTGTTAACATTTCTTTGACATCTATTTCTTTCGTTGATTAACTGGTCTGACTAGATTGGTAAGGAGACCAAAATGTTATCAGCTCTACGTCGTGCGAATTTGTATCTAAATCTGTTTGGCTTTTCAAAAGTGCCGCTGATTTGGCTTTGCCACCCTAAAATCATTGCGATAGATAGCAAGCATGTTGAGGTTCGTATCCCATTGCGCAGAAGAACGAAGAACCACCTAAATAGCATGTATTTCGGCGCTTTAGCCGTTGGCGCTGATGTTGCTGGTGGTTTTCTTGCTATGAGTAAAGCGCAAGAAAAGGGAGAAGCGATCTCGCTGGCATTTAAAGGGGTGAAAGCCGAGTTTTTAAAGCGCCCGGAAGCCGATGTGCACTTTGTTTGTAACGATGGTCATGTCATTGATGAGATGCTCGAGCACACCTTGGCAACGGGTGAACGAGTAAATCGTGACGTAAAAATTGTCGCGCTGTGTCCTAACTTACATGGTGACGAGCCAATGGCTGAATTCTCGCTTACTCTTTCGATAAAAAAAGCAGCCCAACAAAGAAAAGAGGCTGCCTAGTGGTTTGTGGCTCGTTTGTTTAAAGGCGTTGGCTTAATTGAGTTCAATCTTCTCGATAGAGACGATTTTGGAGCGATTTAAGACCACTTTCCAGCGGTAATAAACAGGCTCATTGGTGTGGTTGTCCTCTTTGACAATCACATTGAGCAAATGACGTTTCTCTACTGACTCTTTGGTTACTTGACCTTCATTTAAACGGTAAACTCGGTTTGAGCTTTTATCCATCAAGCGGATGATAGGGCGTAAACTGATGTTCAATGTTTCTCTCGTTTGTTCGTAACCACTCAAGAAAAGAGAGGTCGCCATTTCGGTTTTCTCGTGATAATGAAGAATCTGCTCTTCACGTTGAACGACGCGTTTTTTACGTATTCTTTGAATCTTATCCGGCAAGCTACTTAAGGTACGATAATCGAGCCACTCCAATTTTTTGCCAACCACTTTTTTCGTCGTTGGATCAACATACTTCTTACGCCATTTTGGCTTGCCTTTACGGATCCATCGCCACATAGCATCGCGTAAATCATCTTTAAAGATTTCTCGTAAAGCGTAAATAAAAGACATCGCGATAATGAATGAGGCAGAAATTTCCCCCAGATAATCGCGAGCGAGAATCACGGTAGAGGTCACGACAACCATAACTAAACCGGTTGCAATGCCTTTGATTGCACGCTTGATGTTGTTACCCATCGATATGGTTTCTTCACGAAGCACGATAGGGTGTTCAATCAATCGCCTTAGCAAGCGCATTTTGTTAGATAAGCGAGTAACGTCTTCAACGACTCTTGATGAGTTGTATTTGTTGAGTTTGCGATGGGCTTGCTCTTTCTCACATAGCGTGATCAGGCGCTTCTTGATCGTGCCATAGTCGCCTTCACGTGGTAGGTGGGCCACCAGTGACAGGAACTTTTGCTCGGTATACCAAGACAGATAGTTATCGATGTTAACGTAGTAGCGTTTTAAGTTCTCTTCGTAAGGAATAGAACGCCGCAAGCGCTTTAAGATCTCAAGCGTGAGCTCGATAACTTCGTCCACTTCATCTTCCGTTACGGAGTTGTTCTCATGCTTGTTTAAACTTGCTACCGCTTTGTCTAGCGCGATAACGTATTGGTAAGCGAACAAACTCAAACTTACTCGGTATTGCTGATTCGACAGGCGTCCACGTTTGGCAAGTCGACTGTGTACTAGCGGAAGAAGGATTTCAGTACTGTAATAAGATCGTTGCTGTGTGATTGAGGTGTAATAAAATTCGGATTCACTGATGATATCGGCGTTTAAACCAAGCTCACCAGGTATAAAAAAGTAAATATCTAGGTCGACACTTTTGCTCTTTGCGAGTGCATGACTGATTTTTAATGTTATTGAGTCTTGTTTATCGACGGTGACCAAAGAAAGCTCCTGACTTTGCTAAAGCATTCTTAACTTATGCGTTCCGTTGAGCAGGTAAGTATAAGAGTACTAAAAGAGTGACTGGGGCATATAGCTGAACGACAACAGCATAACAGAGCACTATGCTTTTCTCTCTGATTTTCTTGTTAGTTTAGGTATAATTCCACGTAAATTTAAAAAGAGACAAAATCAATGATTAAAATTGGTCAAATTAACAGCTTAGAAGTCATTAAAAAGGCTGATTTTGGCGTATTTCTGGATGGCGATGATTACGGTTCTGTTCTACTACCTAGTAAGTATGTACCAGAGGGTATTGAAATTGGTGAGCATGTAGACGTATTTCTGTACTTCGATTCAGAAAGCCAACTTGCTGCGACCATTGAAAGACCAATTGCCCAAGTGGGTGAATGGGGTTTAATGAAGATTGAGGGTGTGAATGCGACAGGTGCTTTTGTAAATTGGGGCATCAAAGAAAAGGACTTACTGATTCCTTTTAGTGAGCAACGCACTCGCTTCTCTGCCGGACAAACCATTTTAGTGTATGTTTATACCGACAAAGCGTCAGGTCGCATTGTTGGTACGACTAAGTTCAATAAATGGTTAGATAAAACTCCAGCGAATTATGAAGTTAACGAACAAGTTGATTTGATCATCGCAGAGCGTAGTCAACTTGGTTATAAAGCTATCGTTAACGGTAAGCATTGGGGCATGATTTTCCCATCGGATGTTTTTGGTAAGCTTTACATCGGTAAAAAGCTGAAAGGCTTTATTAAGCACATTCGTGAAGATGGCAAAATCGACCTTGCTCTACAAAAAGTTGGTGTGGCGAAAATGGACGATCTTTCTAGTAAGATCCTTGACCTGCTAGAGAAGAAAGGCGGATTTTTGCCTTTGAATGACAAGTCGTCTCCTGAAGCGATTTTTGATGCTTTCCGCACAAGTAAAGGGACTTATAAAAAGACCATCGGTGGCTTATACAAGCAGGGTAAAATTGTCATTGAGAAAGACGGTATTCGCCTAGCGTAGTCCAAACTCACGTATAGCGGATCTACAGCCAAAAAAACGGCCCAAACTTTTCCTTTTTTTGGGCCTAGGGGAAACGGCTCCGCAGAGCCTGCGCTAAACTTGTCCAACAATAATTTTGTTGGTGAACATAGAGAGAAATGCCACATCAAAGCATTACTTTGATACAACTAGTTTAGTACAGCGTGTCCGGATCGCTAGCGAGCCCACTTGCTTTCATACTTACGAATTAAAAAGCCATCGCAAATACGATGGCTTTTCATTTATTTATGGTTCGTTACGTCTTTTAAAATAAGTTCTTATCTCGTACTAATTCGCGAGGGAGGCCATTCTTTATTCGGTTGCTTACCCACTTGCCAAGGCCAATAACTGCGCCTTGATAGGTGACAAGCACTTCGCCTTTACCTGTTTTCATTCCCTCAGGAATGGTTTGTGGGCGAACATCACGCCCCATGTACCATTCGCGCGCTTCTTCAATACTGAGTTCAATGGCGTTGCTTTCAGAACCTGTCGCCAGGGCAGTCGCGACTTGGTGTTGCCAACGGTAGCCATTTTTATGGGCTTCCGCGATCTTTATACCCATACGGGAGAAGCGTAATTCGCCGATCATCGCTTCTAAAGCATTAGGGAACAGCCAGACATCTTTATCGCGAAGCCATACAGAACTGTCATTTGGAAGTTTAATACCTAACGCGCTTTGGAGTTGTTGAGCAATTTCTGTCGATTCTTTTTTTGAAGTTTTAGCAAAGGGGAATTTCCCCATGCGCTTTTTGACTTCTGGCGCCTCAACAGCAGCCAGTTTGCGAATTCTTGCAACAAAGAACCCTTCACAGTCGTAGACCTGCGGGAAAATATGCAAAAAGCCTTCTTCAGTTAGAGCTGCCTCTGCGTTTTCAAACAAGTTCTCAAGGCTTTCAAACTCTACAGCATCCCCAAAGGTTTCTTTCAAGTGATGACAAACTTGTTGGTTTTCTTCTGTACTGAGCGTACATGTTGAGTAAACCATCACACCACCGGGCTTTAATGCATGGAAGGCGCTTTCAATAAGATCTTTCTGCGTGTCAGCGATGTCGAGTACGGAAGCTTGCGTCCAGTTTTTCATCGCATCTTCGTCTTTGCGAACGGTGCCTTCTCCAGAGCAAGGCGCGTCGAGCAAAACCGCATCAAATTGTTCTGGTAGCCAACCGCCAAAAACGCGCCCATCGAAGTTACTTAGTGCGGCGTTACGTACCCCACAACGTTCTACATTAGCGTGCAGTACTTTTACACGACTTGCGGCGTATTCATTGGCCACAAGTACACCTTTGTTGTTCATTAAAGCTGCAATTTGAGTGGTTTTTGAGCCGGGAGCGGCTGCGGTGTCTAACACGGTATCGTAAGATTCATCATTCATAAACAGAGCAGATACCGGCATCATAGAACTGGCTTCTTGAATGTAGAATAAGCCAGACATGTGTTCTGCTGTGTTGCCTAATGGTACAACTGACTCATCCGCTTCAATCCAAAAACCTGTGTCACACCAAGGCACGGGAGAAAGCTTCCAGCCTTTTGCTTCTGCTCGTTCTAGAAACGCTTCAACACTGATCTTCAACGTATTAACTCGAATACTTTTGCGCAGTGGCTTTTGGCACGACGCGATAAAGTCTTCCATGTTGAGGTGAGCAGGAAGGATAGTTTGGATTTTTTCCAGAAACGCGTCTGGGATGTAAACATTAGGATGCAATGTGGGATCTCGTTTGCAGAATTTGTGGCAAATAATATACGAAAGCGAAGCAGAAACGAATAGTGACAAGGGCCGAGCAATAAAAAAGAGCAGCGATTGCTGCTCTTTTAAAGTGATCAAACTTCAATTGTACGTGAATTGAGCTTTATTCTACGGCTTAGGAATCGCTGTACGCCATTGAGTCCAACCTTCTTCAGCTTGTGAATACAAAAAGAAAGATTGCCCACTCTTTGCCGCTGGTGGAATAGTCGATTGCTCTGGCGTTGAAAACGCAATTCCTCCGCGAACTAAACTATCAAAGGTTCCCGCTTTGATGTTAGCGCCGGTAAGCCCGATGGAAACATCTACTCCTGAAACATTCCAGAACACACTGTTTTGACGAACGAGGTAAGCGTATTCAGGCTGTATTTTGATAGTTGTGACGATGCGATCAGCAAATTCTCCTAGGCTTACGTCGGTCACTTGGCCAACTTCCATCTGGCGGTAAAGAATAGGTGTACCGACTTGTACTGAGCCTCTTTGTTCACTTTGTAACGTAAACATGATTCCATGCACGCGTTCTGAACTATTTTCTAACTGAAAATCAAATTTGGCTTTACCTTTACCTGGTTCAACACTGATGGATTTCGACACCAACGCTCCGAGGTTTTTAACGCCACCTAAACCAATTTCTGGTTCAGTTAGCCAAAAATGTGAACCTTCAACCGCAATGTTTTCTACGTATTCAGGTAGGATCCTTGCAGTGACTTCAACCATGTTACGACGAAAATTCGGTACAACCAGAGTGATTTCACCAACTTTAACACCTTGATATTCAATCGGCATTCCTTTAGCAATCTCTTGCGAACCGTCGGTTTCTAAAGCAATGACGCGCCCAAACTTGCGAGCGGTTTTTTGATCAGAATACAGCTTCCAGTTTTCTCCGATTTTGTTTTCAACGCCTGGCACGGAGTCAAAAGCGATGCCACCTTCGATTAACGACTTCAAAGGGTGTGCTTTAACACTGACGCCAGCTAATGATGCATCTATCTCAATCCCTGAACGATTCCAAAAAACGGTTTTTGGCGTTACAAGATAAGCGAAGCGGTTTTCGATAGTAGCCTTAATTAGTACTCCGCCATCAACTAGTTGGAAATCGGAGACGTTACCAACTGGAAGATTACGATAGAGTAGAGGACTGCCTTTGGAAATCGGCGGCAATTCAGAAGCAAATAGTGTTAGCGCCCTAGAGCCACTTTGATTGTACTGCGCCAATTCAGCCAATGATTCATTTTGGAACAGTTGATACTCTTTTTGAATATCTTGCTTGCCTTCGCTCACAAAACTAATTGACCCAGTTAACAACTGCTTTGCTGGAGGAACGGTAACGCTGAGCCCCGATTCAGTTAACTCTGCTGATGCACTGCCGGTTACATAAAAACGATTGTTTGATTTGATCAGATGTTTATATTCATTGTCAATCAATACATCCATAAATACTTCGTGTTGTGATTTTTTATCTTCCTTAACTAGGCCCACTTTGATGATTGAACCAACAACGATGCCTTTATAAAGTACATTGGCACCGCTATCTAGGCCAAACGAATTGTCGGATACCAAACGAATCGCGATGGACTTTTCTTGCTGTTGGTTAAACACGTTTTTACGAATGGCAGTAAAGCGGCGAGAGCGTTCACCCGCGCCCGGCACGATCGTTAAGAAGTTTCCTCGCACTAAATTAGCAATGTTTTCAACACCAGAAAGGGACACCTTTGCTTCTTCTAAGACAAATCGAGTACCTGTCGTCAGCATGTCACTAAAAGCGGGTTGAATTGCCGCTGACGCCAATATCACTTCTCGGCCTTCGGAAAGGCTCAAGTCCGTAACTTGGCCAATTTCGATTCCGCGATACATAATTGGAGCGCCTTCTCCGCTGATCTTGCTGTCATCAGGTAGGACGATTTTAACCGCGATGCCTCGACCAGCAGTTTTCAAATCTTTATACAAACGGAACTCGGTGTTCTCTTCTACAGGCTCACCATCATCCGGAGAGTCGACGGCGATGGCGCCACCTAGTAAGGCACTCATGCTTTCTAGTCTTACATCGACACCTTCAAAACCGATGCTGGCACCAATTCCACTGACGTTCCAGAATCGACTGCGGTTGTTAATGATATGTCGGTATTGATCCTGAATGTTGGCTTGAATAGTGATAGATTTTGCATCTTCATCTAGCTG
The DNA here is from genome assembly GCF_033340295.1 of Vibrio sp. 1401. NCBI lineage: Bacteria > Pseudomonadati > Pseudomonadota > Gammaproteobacteria > Vibrionales > Vibrionaceae > Vibrio > Vibrio sp. 1401. Next base: position 28,201 of record NZ_JAWOWF010000035.1, on the reverse strand, counting down.
GTAACTGTACACTTCACCGATTGGGATTTTCTTATAAACAATTTGAGAGCCAACCGATACACCACCTAAATCACGGCTTTTGAGCTTAATATTCAAACCTTGAGAAACGCGTAAATCTGTTGGGGCAGAGTCTAACGCATGGAATGTTGTCTCAAACTCTTGACCATCTCCGGGTTGAATCGAGATGTAGTTACCTGAGACGAGCGCATCCAGTCCGGAAACTCCCGTTAGGCTAGCTGTTGGTTTTACTAACCAAAAGCGTGTTTTATCGTTCAGTAACTTTGCAGCTTCAGGATAGATATCAGCATCGACATAAATACTGCCGAGATCTTCGGTGAGGTTAATGTCTCTTACCATGCCGACTTCCAATCCTTGGTAACGGATAGTGGTTCGGCCGGCGACCAGACCGGCGGCATCAGAAAAATAGATTTGCACTCGTTGTCCTGCATCGTGTATCGACTTCACCACAAGCCAGCCAGCTAAGACCATGGTCAAAATTGGCAACAGCCAAAGAGGAGATATGCCTTTACTCCGCTTTACATCTGGTACGTATGACGTTTGAGAACTGTTCTGATCACTCATTCATTGACTCTTTTTCTGATTGTTTTGGGCTTGTTTGGTCCCAGATTAGCCTTGGATCAATACTTTCTGCTGCAAGCATGGTCAATACAACGACAACACCAAATGCTACCGCGCCATATCCTGGTGTGAAATCCAGTATCTGACCACGATCGACTAACGTCATCATGATAGAAATAACAAACAAATCCATCACAGACCATTTACCGATCCATTTAACAACAAAGTAAACCATCATTCGTTGTCTATTAAACACCGAACGTTTGAATTGGATGCAAAGCATGATGTAGGCGAGCCCAAGTATTTTAATCACCGGGACAACGATACTGGCAACAAAAATGATCGCAGCGATTCCATACATGCCGCTTTTTACCAAACCAGCTACGCCTGAAAAAATAGTGTCCTCCAAACGCTTACCATTGGTAAGCAAGATGGAAATAGGGATCAGGTTAGCAGGGAAGATGGCGACCGTTGCTGCGATGAGGTAAGCCCATGTTTTCTGAATGGAGTTTGGCTTGCGATGATATAACTCGTGATGACAACGCTGGCAATGGTCACCTTCAGGTTGGGACAAGTGGCATTCATGGCAATGCACATCTTTATGCTCAAAAGCATATAAACTTTCTGGTTTCCAAGCTTCCCAATAACGACGCACGCTGATTCTTGAAACTAACAAAACGGTAAATATCTGCAAAAGAACCAGACCAATTAACCCTGGACCGACGAAAATGTCGGAATAATCTTGGAGTTTAAAACAGGAAATGGCGATGCTAACTAAGAACACATCTAACATAACCCAATGCTTCAAATGTTGAATTAGCCACAGTGAGATACGAAGCCCACGGAACCATCGTTGATGTAAAGAAATATGCGCCGTTACCACTGAAACACAAACCGTCAGTGGCGCAAGAGAGCTACAAAATAGAATGAGCAATGAAAGAAGAACAAATCCTTCTTCCATCAATGTGATCATCCCTGAAGGCAGGGTTGCCGGAATCATCACACCAAAGAGTCGGATGCTAATAAAGTTAAAAAAGTGCGATGGAATAAATAGTAGGATGCAGGTTATCGCGACGGCTAGATTACCAGAGAGACTAGGGCTACCTCCGCGATATAATTGTGTACCACAACGAGGGCAGTGTGCATTTTTGCCATGGGGTAAGTCGACGATGTCGACAGGCAATTCACAACCTTGGCACAGACGTACGTTATTGGGTTGCATGGCGTGCTTAGACAGAGAGATCATAACGACCTCTCTAGCTTGAACGATTTAAGCGTGGGACTGTATGCCCCCATATAAGGTTTGATATAAGCCTTCTTGCTCAACTAACTCACCATGAGTACCTGTTTGCGTCACTTTCCCATCTTCAAGCACGTAGATCAAATCGGCTTGTTTAACAGCGGATAGTCGGTGCGCAACGATTAATGTTGTTCTACCACGTAAGAACTCGGTCAGTGCTTTGTGTAAAGCCGCTTCAGTAGCGGTATCTAGCGCAGACGTGGCTTCGTCTAAAATAACAAATTGAGGATTACTCAGCACCATTCTAGCAATGGCAAGCCGTTGTCGTTGACCTCCTGACAAACGAATGCCATTACGACCAACTTGAGTATCCAAGCCGTGGTTCAGTTGAGAAATAACATCTTGCAGCTGAGCCACTTCAAGCGCACGCCAAAGTGACATTTCGTCAAAATTCCCACCAAGCGTTAGATTATGCCTCAAGGTATCGTTAAATAGTATAGGTTGCTGTAATACCACGGCAATTTTGTCGCGAATTACTTCAAAACCAATATCTTCTGTTAATTCATCATTAAAGCGAATGCTACCGGAGTTTTGACGGTAAACCCCAATAAGTAATTGTATCAAGGTTGACTTACCACCGCCGCTTGCACCAACCAACGCCACTTTCTTTCCTGCCGGCATATGTAAAGAAAGATTATCTAGGACTTTGTTTTCATTATTGTAAGAGAAATTAATGTTTTCTACTTTAACATCAACTTCTCTACCTTCTTTGAAAGGATTTACCTTAGGAACCGGTCTCTGCTCTTCTTCTAACTCTAATAAGTCGTTGATGCGTTTTAATGCCGCTTTAGCGCTATACCAAGAAAACTGAATCCCAAGCAACTCTTGAACAGGAGACAGCATGAACCATAGGTAACCAAAAACGGCAAATATTTGGCCAATAGTAAGGTCACTGAACATGACCATTAACATTGCGACAGCTCTGAATAATTCAAAGCCGATCAAAAAGAGAAGGAAAGATACGCGACCAGCCGCTTCAGATTGCCAAGCATACTTGTCTGCATCAACGCGAACTTGGTTCGCACTGTCTTTGAGTTGTTGGAGGAATTCTCGCTCTTTATTGGCCGCGCGTAGTTGGTAGATTCCATCTAATGTTTCAACTAAGCGGTTTTGGAAAATTTCAAAAGAATGATTTTCCTTCCGTTTCAGATGTTTAACCATACTGCCTAGTTTACGTGAGAAGTAAATGACAATAGGGTTAACTAACAGGATAAACAGACCAAGTCGCCAATCGAGCCAAAGTAGAACGATAGCAGTACCAATAACAGTCAGAAAACTGATAACGAATTTTGCTAACGTAGAACCAATAAATTTATCAATGGTCTCAATGTCAGTGATAAGGTGTGCGTTGATTCCTCCGCTACCTTTGGTTTCGTATTGTCGGATGCTGATACGGCCGAGTTTGTCGATCATTTTACTGCGCATCTCAAACGTGATGGTTTTTGAAACAAGCGTAAATTGTCGGCTTTGAAGGATATTTAATCCTTGGCTCGCAGCTCGCATAAGAACAACCAAGAACAGGGTGAAGAAAATATAGCCTGTCGGAGTGTGCCACGCTTCAGGGAGAATGGCATTCATGGCATCTAAGCCTTTTGCAGGTTGGTCCAATAAGACCTCATCAACCATCAAAGGCATGAGGAGGGGAATTGGAACACTAATCAAGGTTGCAAGCACCGCTATCAAGTTCGCTATGATCAGCTTGGACTTGTGCTTTTTTACTTGTGTTATCAACCAAGAACGGCTAATAGTGTCATTTTTCAGAAGCATTGTAATTGAGAATAAGTCCTATTATAAAGTAGGGCTGCATTTTAGCGCCATACATTGAGAATGGAAGCTTTTATAGTAAGTAGGAAGTTAATATGAACTTAGAACAATACCAAAGACTAACCAAACAAGCTGTTGCTCTAATTGAGTCTGAACCAGACTTTATTGCGAACCTAGCAAACTTGAGCTCATTGCTTTTCATGGAACTTGACGATCTTAACTGGGCAGGCTTTTACCTAACAAAAGGTGAAGAGCTTGTTCTTGGTCCGTTCCAAGGAAAACCAGCTTGTGTTCGTATCCCAATGGGTCGAGGCGTCTGCGGTACTGCTGCACAAACTAATACTATACAAAGAGTATACGACGTTCACGAATTTGAGGGGCATATTGCGTGCGATGCAGCGAGCAATTCAGAAATTGTGATTCCATTTTCTATTAATGGAAAGGTGGTTGGTGTACTTGATATTGATAGTCCAAGTATTGGCCGATTTAATGAAACAGACGAAGAAGGTCTCACTCATTTCATGGTTGAAGTAGAAAAGCTGCTTAATTCACACGCGAACGACGCATAAATTAGCCTTCGAGTGTGGTTTTTCCTTGGCATGTCACTATAATACGAGAATATTTTTTCTTAATGCTCGCGGAAATCCGCTCAAATCAGGACCCCTCATGACTGAAAAGTTAAAAAACAGCAAAGAAGTTATTGCATATATTGCTGAATGTTTCCCTAAGTGCTTTACTTTAGAAGGTGAAGCAAAACCTCTGAAAATTGGTATTTTTCAAGATCTTGCGGAACGTCTAAATGAAGACGAAAAAGTAAGCAAAACACAGCTTCGTGCAGCGTTAAGACAGTACACTTCATCATGGCGTTACCTACACGGTGTAAAACCAGGTGCAGTACGTGTAGACCTAGATGGCAACCCTTGTGGTGAGCTAGAAGAAGAGCACGTTGAACACGCGAAAGCGACACTTGCAGAAAGCAAGGCGAAAGTTCAGGCTCGTCGTAAAGAACAAGCACAAAAAGCTCGTGAAGAGGGTAAGGCGAAAGCGAAACCTGCGGCTAAAAAGCCTCAACAGCCTCGTCGTACTAATAAACCAAAAGTACAAAAACCAACTAAGCCTGTAGAAACGCGCGCTCTAAATGCTGATGAAATCACAGTAGGTAACGCAGTTAACGTGAACATGGGCAAAGGAAACATGGCAGCGACCATTGTTGAAATCAATAAGGATGATGTACGTGTTCAACTTGCTAACGGCCTACAAATGGTTGTGAAAGCGGAGCACTTGCGCGCATAAAGGAGATACTCCTACGCATGAATTGCCGTTCAAAAGTGACCCTGATTGCTGCTAGCTTATGGCTAGCAGCATCAGCTCAGGCTCTTGAAGCCAAACTACATAAAGATGACCTGCCGGTTCTTTCTCCTGAAGTTCAGCATGAAACAGCTAGCAAACGAGTCACCTCGCGATTTACCCGCTCTCATTATAAGCACTTCAGCCTCAATGATGATTTCTCTAAAGCGATCTTTGAACGCTATGTAGAGTTGCTTGATTACAATAGAAATATTTTCACTCAAGCAGACATCGATTCATTTAAAAATTGGTCAGTCGAGCTTGATGATCAGCTTAAATCGGGCAACAACCAAATTGCTTTTGATGTTTACAACCTCTCAATGCAGAAGCGTTTCGATCGTTTTGCTTATGCGTTAACTCTACTCGATGAAGAGATTAAGTTTGATACCGATGACGAGATAGAGTTAGACCGCTCTGAAGCCGCATGGCCAAAAGACGAAGCAGAGCTCAACGAGTTGTGGCGCAAGCGTGTGAAATATGACGCGTTAAATCTGAAACTGACTGGCAAAGAGTGGCCAGAGATTAAAGAAGTTTTAGAGAAGCGTTATAACAACGCGATGAAGCGCATCACACAGACCAACAATGAAGACGCATTTCAGTTGTATATGAATGCCTTCGCGCGACAGGTTGACCCTCATACAAGCTACCTTTCTCCACGTAATGCCGAGCAATTCCAATCGGAAATGAATCTTTCTCTAGAAGGCATCGGCGCCGTTTTGCAAATGACAGACGATTACACAGTAATTCGTTCACTTGTTGTTGGCGGTCCGGCCTCAAAGAGTAAGCAACTTGGTGAAGGGGACCGAATCACTGGTGTTGGACAAGACGGTGAAGAAATTGTCGACGTGATCGGTTGGCGTCTGGATGATGTTGTTCAGTTAATCAAAGGCCCTAAAGGCACAAAGGTTAATCTACAGATCTTGCCAGAAGGTAACGATGCTAAGAGTTACATTGTCACAATTGTTCGTGACAAAGTTCGCTTAGAAGATCGTGCGGTTAAGTCAGAAATCATCGAAAAAGACGGTAAGAAGATTGGTATTTTAGAAGTACCAAGTTTCTACGTCGGCTTATCGAAAGACACCGATAAATTACTAGCTGAGTTGAAAACCAAAAACGTTGACGGCGTAATCGTTGATCTACGTAACAATGGTGGTGGTGCGCTAACAGAAGCGACGGCATTGACAGGTTTATTCATTAAAGAAGGTCCTGTAGTTCAAGTTCGTGACAGCTATGGCCGCATCAAGGTGAATGCCGATACCGATGGAAAAGTGAGTTATGATGGCCCATTGACGGTGTTGATTAACCGCTACAGTGCTTCAGCATCTGAAATTTTTGCAGCGGCAATGCAAGATTATAATCGTGCAATCATCTTAGGTGAAAACTCTTTCGGTAAAGGTACAGTTCAGCAACATCGTTCACTGAATCATATTTACGATCTTTTCGATAAAGAGCTAGGTTATGTTCAGTACACGATTCAGAAGTTTTATCGTATTGACGGTGGAAGTACGCAAAATCGTGGTGTTGCACCAGATATTTCGTACCCAACGCCAATTGAGGCTTCTGAAACAGGTGAAAGTGTTGAAGACAATGCTTTACCTTGGGATCAGATTGATAAAGCACAATATCAAACGTTTCCAAGTAACGACGCCTTAGTTGAAAAACTTACTGCTCTGCATAACAAGCGTATTTCTGATGAGATGGAGTTCCGCTTTATCAATGAAGACATCGAGAAATATCGTAAAGAAAAAGACGATAATACTCTGTCTTTGAACGAGAAAGTTCGTAAAGCTGAATCGGATAAAGCGGAAGCCCTTCGATTACAACGCATAAATGAACGTCAAGTTGCTTTGGGTAAAAAAGCATTCAAAACATTGGATGACATACCAAAAGACTACGAGGCTCCTGATGTTTATTTAGATGAGTCTGTTGCGATTATGGTCGATCTACTTAAGCAGGAAAATCAGTCATAATAACTGGCAATTTAGAATAAAAAGAGTGAGTCTTTCAGATTCACTCTTTTTTTATGCCTTTTTGTCTTCCGCTGTCTCGATATCGAGCAAGATATTCGCTTATTTTCCCCCAATAATTTACGTGATCTACATCTAAAATTTCGCGAAAGTGAGGACTACTGGCTAAGCTAAAAGAAAACGATAAGGATGCCGATATGAAGTGGTTCTTTATTTTACTTAGCTTTTGCTGCTTTAGTGTGTTTGGTGGAGAAAACACCAGAGAAGATGAATTAAGTCACTTTGACACGCCGTTTCTCATCGGAGACTGGTATTTGATGAACCCAAACCCCGAAGAGTCGGCTGAAAACTTTCGTGCGATCAAACTCTCATTAGGTTCTGACTACAGCTTTTCTATTGATATTCAAAAGAAAGACTATTCCGTTGACCATTGGGAAGGGCTGTATAACGCAAATGAAGACACCATCGTTCTTGGTTTAAACACCGACGAGCCTCAAATTTATGCCTATCGCAACAACCATAATACGCTTGATCTTAATGGTGTAACGTTCACTAAGGGATTATCTAATTCACTTGCAGGTATTTGGTCTAGCTCTCACGTATCTGGCGACGGTCTTGTGGCAAACAACATTAATCAGATGGATTTGATACTTCAACCTGATTTCGTGTTCATGTTTCGGGTATCAAATGAAGAAGGGGATGAGTCCATCAAACAAGGTGTGTTTTACACAGAAGATGAGTTTTTGGTTCTGCTGTATGAAAATGGCGAGCATGGAACCACGTATAAGCTCAACAAGAATGAGCTAACGATCGAAGATTCCAATGGTGATATGTACGCCGTACTCAATAGAGTTACGCCATGATGCCTTTAACATGCGCCAAATTACGCGTGCGTACGGTAAGTCATTAATGTTGTTTAAATGTTAATCAAAAAACGGAGCTAGAGCACTAAAAGCTCCGTTTTTTGATGGAAAGACTTGTATTCTGATACCACAACCCCTACAAATAGCTTATATAGTGATACCAGAACTGCATTTTTGATCATGCAGTCTGGTATTTTTGTTGTTCGACATACAAGGATTTATGCTCATGTCTCAAGCTCCCCAGGCCAAATATCGTAAAGATTATAAAGAGCCATCTCATGCGATTACTGATATCGATCTTACTTTTGATCTATATGACAATGACACAATCGTTACGGCGGTATCAAAAGTTGCTCAAAAAGGCGATACAACAACGCTAGAACTCGATGGCGAAGGGCTTGAGCTACGCGCTGTAAAAGTAAATGGTGAGGATTGGGCTCATCACGAGGTGAAGGAGTCATCGCTGGTACTGACCGATCTTCCATCCGAGTTTGAACTTGAAATCGTCACCAAAATTGATCCTGAAGCGAATACAGCACTCGAAGGTTTGTACAAATCAGGCGGCGCATTTTGTACTCAGTGTGAGGCTGAGGGCTTCCGCCGTATCACGTACTATCTAGACCGTCCGGATGTTCTAGCAAAATACACAACAAAAGTGATCGCAGATAAAGCGGCTTACCCATATTTGCTGAGCAATGGTAACCGAATTGCAGAAGGTGATGCAGAGAACGGTCGTCATTGGGTTCAATGGCAGGATCCGCATCCAAAACCAGCTTACTTGTTCGCCCTTGTTGCAGGCGACTTTGATGTATTGCGTGACAAATATACAACGATGTCAGGTCGCAGTGTTGATTTAGAAATCTTTGTTGATAAAGGTAACTTAGATCGTGCAGGTCATGCGATGACATCGCTGATCAACTCGATGAAGTGGGATGAGGAACGCTTTGGCCTGGAATACGATCTGGATATTTACATGATCGTTGCTGTTGATTTCTTCAACATGGGTGCAATGGAAAACAAAGGCTTGAACATTTTCAACTCAAAATATGTTCTGGCGAATGATCAAACTGCGACAGATCGTGATTATTTAGGCATCGAAGCTGTGATCGGTCATGAGTACTTCCACAATTGGACTGGCAACCGTGTCACTTGTCGTGACTGGTTCCAACTAAGTCTAAAAGAAGGCTTAACCGTATTCCGTGACCAAGAATTCTCTTCTGACTTAGGCTCTCGTGCTGATAACCGTATTGATAACGTACGTATTATTCGTGGTCCTCAATTTGCGGAAGATGCAAGCCCAATGTCTCACCCGATTCGTCCTGACAAAGTCATTGAGATGAATAACTTCTACACGCTAACGGTGTATGAAAAGGGCAGCGAAGTTATTCGCATGTACCATACACTCCTTGGCGAAGAGGGCTTCCAAAAAGGAATGAAACTTTATTTTGAACGTCACGATGGTACCGCCGCGACGTGTGAAGACTTTGTTTCTGCAATGGAAGATGCCACCGGGGTTGATTTAAAACAGTTCCGTTTGTGGTACAGCCAATCGGGTACACCAACGCTACGCGTAAATAGCGAATACAACGCTGATGCAAAAACTTACGCACTAACGGTAGAGCAATTTACGGAGCCGACGCAAGACCAAGCAGAAAAACAAGCGCTGCATATTCCGTTCGATATCGAGTTGTATGATTCGAAAGGTCGAGTTATCCCACTGGTGATTAACGGTGAATCTGTTCATAACGTGCTGGATATTAAACAAGATAAGCAAACGTTCGTATTTGAAAATGTCGAAGAACAGCCAGTGCCATCTTTGTTGCGTGAATTCTCGGCACCAGTCAAATTAGAATACGATTACAGCGATGACGAGTTAGTCTTCTTGATGAAGCACGCAACGAACGATTTTGCTCGATGGGACGCTAGCCAAATGCTATTGGCTAAATACATTCGTCAGAATGTGAAAAACGTTCAAGCGGGACAAGAAGTATCGCTTTCTGAAGGTGTGATAGATGCTTTCCGCGGTGTGCTGTTGGATGAAACGCTTGAGCCAGCTTTCATTGCTCAAATTTTCTCTATGCCTTCAATCAATGAGATTACTGGTTGGTACCAACAAATTGATATCGATGCCGTAGACAAAGTGCTAAACAGCATTATAGTGTCACTTTCTAAGGAATTAGAAGATGAGCTAAGTGCGACTTATCACACGCTTAAGCAAACAGAGTATACGATCGACCATGCTGCTATTGGCAAGCGTGCTTTACGTAACCGTTGCCTGCAGTACCTAGCACATACGGCAAAAGGTAATGATTTAGTCAACGCACAATACGCATCTGCAAATAACATGACAGATACGATTGCTGCGATGAGTGCTGCAAATAACGCTCAGCTCGAGTGTCGTGAAGCACTTATGGCTGATTACAGCGATAAATGGAAGCACGATGGTTTGGTTATGGATAAGTGGTTTGCACTGCAAGGTAGCAATCCTGCAGAGGATGCTCTTGAAAAAGTAAAAGCAACCATGAACCACGAAGCATTTAGTTTGAAAAATCCGAACCGTACGCGCAGCTTAATTGGCTCGTTCTTAAGTGCGAACCCTGTACGTTTCCATGATAAATCCGGTGTAGGTTACCAGTTTGCCGGTGAAATTCTTCGCCAACTAAATGATTCGAACCCACAAGTAGCTTCTCGAATGATTGATCCTTTGCTTAAGTTCCGTAAATACGATGAAGCTCGCCAAGCAATGATTCGTGCAGAACTTGAAAAGCTCAAAGCAATGGATAATCTTGCTAAAGATCTATTCGAAAAAGTGACTAAAGCACTAGACGAATAGTAAACAACACAATAGGGTGGTCATTTAGACCACCTTATTTGTTTATGTCACTTAGTTTTCACTTCATGAACTATTACTACTTTAATCTCAACATTTCATATCAAACGTTTTTATCTCATTATTCTGGTGCGGCAAGTGTTGTTCAAGTTGTCACACACAACGGTTTGCGTTTGCAGTTACCCGCTGCGAGATTTAGACCATTTCTTAGTCAATTGGGCGTTAGAGGCCAGTTTAGACTAACAACTGACCAAAATAATAAGTTTCTTAAGTTAGAAACTCTGTGATGTATTGTATTTGCAGAGAGTTAAATAGGAATCTTAGTCACAGAATCGGACATTTCACCTCTTACCACTACGATTAGTTGTTAAACATTTGTAATTATGCTTTTACAATGGGCACATGCATTACCTATGCTTAGTTTCTAAGGTAACAACCTAGCTACTAAGTCCCCCTACAAAACAACAATTCTAATGTGGAGTGTGAATATGACCGCGCGTGAAAATGTAGTGCCGGTTCTGCTTGAAAAGGTTTACCAGCTGATTCAAGACAAACTCGAGCTTTCTCACCAAACGCTTGTAACTAAACTTGCTCAACACTTATTCAGTAACATTGCTGATGATGATCTAATTCAGCGAAACGAATCCGACCTTTATGGTGCTGTCGTTAGCCTTTGGCACCATATCAATGAAAAAAAACCAGAAGAGATTTCAGTTCGAGTATTTAACCCGACCGTAAGTCGTCAAGGCTGGCAATCCACACACACAATCGTAGAAATTGTTGTTCCAGATAGTCCATTCTTAGTGGACTCAGTCAAAATGGCTTTAGCGCGTTTGGATCTTGTTTGTCACCTAATGTTGAATAACCCAACACAGATTCAGCGTGATAAAAAAGGCCAAGTTACAGACGTAAACGGTGAGGGTGGTGTTCTTCAATCACTTTTCCACATAGAGGTAGACCGCCTTACTAGTAAAGACGAGATGCAAGCGCTTAAAGAAGAGCTGTTAAGAATTCTATCTGATACTCGCTTAGTCGTTGATGACTGGAAGCAGATGGTTGATAAACTTAAGTTTGTTACTGATGAACTTGAGCAAAATAAAGATCGTGTTTCTATCCAAACCGATCGTATGGATGAAACGATCGCATTTCTTCGTTGGCTAGAAGATCATAACTTTACCTTTATGGGTTATAAAGATTACGACTTAAAAGAGGCCAATGGTGATACCGAACTTGTTCCTGCTAAAGAAAAAGGACTAGGTCTGTTTGCTGATGACAAGCGCGTGCGTAGCGTCAAGCTCTCTGAATTATCAGATTCAGCGCGATTAGAAGCGAAAAAACCATACGCTCTGATCATCACCAAAGGTAACAAAGCATCTCGTATCCACCGTCCGGCTTATACTGATTACATCGGTATTAAGAAGTTTGATGAAAACGGTAAAGTAATAGGTGAGCATCGCTTTACTGGTTTATATACCTCCGCCGTTTACAACCAAGCGGTACAAAGTATTCCTCTGATCCGTGAAAAAGTTGACCGTATCCTTGAAGCAAGTGGATACCGTCACGGATCATACTCATACAAAGCATTGCACAATATCTTAGAAAACTACCCACGCGACGAGTTGCTTCAAGCTAATGAAGAAGAGCTGCTTGAGGTGGGAATGGGTGTTGTACAAATGCAAGATCGTGACTTGCTGCGTTTGTTTGTTCGTAAAGACCCATTTGGTCGTTTCTTCAGTTGCATGGTTTATGTCACTAAAGATCGTTACAACACTGAATTGCGTCGTCAAACTCAACGCATTCTTAAGCAGTACTTTGGTTGCGAGCAAGAGGTTGAATTTACAACGTACTTCTCAGAAAGCCCACTAGCGAGAACACATTACATTGTTCGTGTAGACAATAACAACATTGACGTAGACGTGAAAAAGATCGAGCAAAATCTAATGGAAGTTTCTACCTCTTGGGATGACAGACTAAAAGAATCCATCATTGCTAACTTTGGTGAAAGCAAAGGCCTTCCTCTTTCAAAAGAATATATGAGTGCGTTCCCTCGCTCATACAAAGAGGACATGATGCCAGGTTCTGCGGTTGCAGATATCGAGCGCTTAGAAGCGTTAAGTGATGATAATAAACTTGGCATGTTGTTCTACCGACCTCAAGAAGAGGGTGCAGATTCCAAAGCTGTCCGCTTAAAGTTATACCATCGCGATGAACCAATTCACCTTTCTGACGTAATGCCGATGTTGGAAAACCTTGGTTTGCGTGTGATTGGCGAATCGCCATATGAGATCGAGAAAAACAACGGGCAGACTTTCTGGATCCTTGACTTCTCTATGCTGCATAAGAGCGAGAAAACCGTTGACCTTCGTGAAGCTCGTGATCGTTTCCAACAAGCATTTGCTGCCATTTGGGCGGGTAATCTTGAAAGTGATGGTTTCAACCGATTGTTATTAGGTGCGTCGTTATCTGGCCGTGAGATTTCCATTCTTCGTGCTTACGCACGATACATGCGCCAAGTAGGCTTCCCATTCAGTCAGCAGTACATCGAAGACACGCTAAGCCACTACCCAGACTTAGCGACAGGTCTAGTCAAGCTGTTCACCAAGCGATTTGATCCGAAACACAAAGGCAGCGAGAAAGGCCAAAACGATCTAATTAAAAAGCTAACAGAGCAGTTGGATCGTGTAGAGAGCTTGGATGATGATCGTATTATTCGTCGTTATATTGAAATGATCATGGCGACGCTTCGTACCAACTACTACCAAGTAGACGAGAATAAGCAGCCTAAGCCTTGGTTATCTTTGAAAATGAAGCCAAGCGATATTCCTGAGATTCCGCAGCCTGTACCTGCATTCGAGATCTTTGTTTACGCACCAGATATTGAAGGTGTTCACCTTCGTGGTGGAAAAGTGGCTCGTGGTGGTTTGCGTTGGTCAGATCGTCAAGAAGACTTCCGTACGGAGATTCTTGGCTTAGTGAAAGCGCAACAGGTTAAGAACACTGTAATTGTACCAGTGGGTGCAAAAGGCGGCTTCGTTTGTAAACGCCAGCCATCTCTCACCACTCGTGATGAAATTTTTGCGGAAGGTCAGCGTTGTTACAAACGCTTTATCCGTGCACTGCTTGATGTGTCAGATAACATCATTGAAGGAGAAGTAGTACCACCACAAAATGTTGTTCGTCACGATGAAGATGACCCATACCTAGTAGTGGCTGCCGATAAAGGTACAGCAACCTTCTCAGATTTGGCAAACTCTGTTTCTGCAGAGTACAACTTCTGGCTAGGCGACGCATTCGCTTCAGGTGGTTCAAACGGTTACGATCACAAAGCAATGGGTATCACCGCAAAAGGTGGTTGGGAATCTGTTAAACGTCACTTCCGTGAAATGGGCATCAACTGTCAGACCACTGATTTTACTGCAATCGGTGTAGGTGATATGGCAGGTGACGTGTTCGGTAACGGTATGCTGTTATCGAAGCATATTCGATTGCAAGCTGCGTTTAACCACATGCACATCTTTATTGATCCAAATCCAGATTCAGCCAGCAGCTGGGAAGAGCGTAACCGCTTGTTTAATTTGCCAAGATCAAGCTGGGAAGATTACAACAAAGACTTGATCTCTCAAGGTGGTGGCATCTTCTCTCGTCGATCAAAATCGATCCAGTTGACGCCAGAAATTCAGAAAATGTTAGGTACGAAGAAAGCATCTTTAGCGCCTAACGATCTGATAAAGATGATCTTGAAAATGAAAGTCGATCTTCTTTGGAACGGTGGTATCGGCACTTACGTTAAATCATCGACAGAAACTCATACAGATGTTGGTGACCGTGCTAACGACATGCTGCGCATTGACGGCCGTGACTTAAGAGCCAAAGTGGTTGGCGAAGGTGGTAACTTGGGTATGACTCAGCTTGGTCGTATCGAATACGCACTAACTGGCGGTCGAGTGAACACGGACTTCGTTGATAACGTAGGTGGCGTTGACTGTTCGGATAATGAAGTCAACATCAAGATCTTCCTCAATGGACTGGTTTCAAATGGCGATCTTACGGTTAAGCAACGTAACCAAATTCTAGAGTCTATGGAAGACGAAGTGGGTGAAATTGTCTTGGATGATGCTTACCGTCAGTCGGAGTCGATCTCTGTTACTGAACAGCAAGGTGTTGGCATTGTTAAGGAGCAAATTCGATTCATCCACACTATGGAGAAAGCAGGGTACTTGGACCGTGCTCTCGAATACATTCCTGATGATGAAACGCTAATCGAGCGTGAAAAACAGGGACTAGGTCTGACTCGCCCTGAGCTATCAGTGTTAGTTGCCTACGGTAAAATGGTACTTAAACAGCAACTTGTTACGGATGAAATCGCAAATGATGAATTCCATGCAAAACAACTTGTTGAATATTTCCCAAGTGCGTTACGACGTAACTATAAAGATCAAATGGTTAATCACCCACTGCGAGCTGAAATTATCGCTACAGCATTGGCTAACCAGATGGTTAATGAAATGGGCTGTAACTTCGTTACTCGTTTGCAAGAAGAAACTGGTGCAAGTGTTGTCGATATTGCCAATGCTTACAGTGCGGCTAGAGAAATCTTTGATTTAGAAGCAATCCTCATGCAAACTCGCAAACTTGATAACGTTGCGACAGCGCAAGCTCAATACGAAATTATGTTTTACGTGCGCCGAGCACTGCGTCGAATTGCACGCTGGTTGCTTCGTAACCGTAGCGGCAAATGCACGGTCGGTGAGTTGATTGCTATCTACAAGCAAGATGTCAATGTTATCACTGAAACCCTAGACACTATGTTAGTTGAGTCTGAAGTTGAAGAACACAATGACTTGGCTCAAGGTTGGATAGAGAAAGGGGTTGAAGAGAAACTCGCTCACCAAGTTGCCCGCTTATCAAGCTTACAATCTGCACTGGATATTTCATCAGTAGCAAGTGAAACAGGTAAAACGGTTGAGCAAGCATCGAAACTCTACTTTAACTTGGGTGACCGTTTATCGTTGCATTGGTTCTTGAAGCAAATTAATAGCCAAGCCGTTGATAACAACTGGCAAGCACTTGCTAGAGCGGCATTCCGTGAAGATCTGGACTGGCAACAACGTCAACTTACCGCTCAGGTACTGACTTGTGGCTGCTCAACCGAAGAGCTTGACGTGATGGCTGCGTTAGAAGATTGGATTGAAACTAACGAGCAATCGTTGCACCGCTGGGAGAGTATCTTAAACGAGTTCAAAGTTGGCTCAGTACACGAATTTGCTAAGTTCTCTGTAGCACTTCGAGAGCTAGTACTTTTAAACCTCAACTGCTCATCGAAAGAGTAGTGGAATAATCAAGTCATAAGTAAAAGCCTCGTTATTTAACGGGGCTTTTTATTATCTATTATTCACATTTGGAACGAAAATAGTTACATTGTCACATTGAGTTGAAATTAAAACAGAGTGAAATCGATTGCTTTTAAGCGGTTAGTTACGATTTTTATCGCAGAAACTTGATTGTAATTGTTTGTTTTATATTTAAAAATTTTATAAAGATATAGGTTTTTACTTATTACGTTCATTTTCATTGAATTACGATGAAAAACGGTAAATAATATTGTCCCGTTTATACGGGGCTTTTTTCTTTCGGAGGCACAATGCTTTACCGTCTAGCCAGAACTGGCTTTTTCCAACTCGATGCCGAGAAGGCACATGATCTTGCAATCAAGAACTTCCAACGCTTTAACGGCACACCACTTGATCTCTTTTACCGCCAACAGTTACCAACTCGTCCAGTTGAGTGTATGGGTCTAACATTCCGTAACCCTGTTGGTCTTGCGGCTGGTTTAGATAAAAACGGCGAATGTATTGAAGCATTTGATGCCATGGGCTTTGGCTTTGTCGAAGTCGGCACTGTAACGCCACGACCACAACCAGGTAATGATAAACCACGCTTATTCCGTTTAGTGGAAGCAGAAGGGATCATCAACCGCATGGGCTTTAATAACCTAGGCGTTGATAATTTGATCGAGAATGTTAAACGAGCAAAATTCAATTGTGTTCTCGGAATTAATATCGGTAAAAATAAAGATACGCCAATTGAGAAAGGGGCAGAGGACTACCTGATTTGTATGGAAAAAGTGTATGAGTATGCTGGCTATATTGCAGTAAACATCTCATCGCCAAACACTCCAGGTCTTCGTTCACTTCAATATGGTGAAGCGCTTGATGAACTGCTTTCCGAATTAAAAGCGAAACAAGCGGAGTTATCAGAGAAGTACAACAAGTATGTCCCGTTAGCATTAAAGATTGCGCCAGATTTAAGTGACGATGAAATCTGCCAAATCTGCGATTCTTTATTGAAAAACAATATAGATGGTGTGATCGCGACTAACACAACTTTGGATCGCACGATCGTAGAAGGGATGAGACACGCCAATGAGGCAGGTGGCTTGAGTGGTCGCCCTGTGCAATCACGCTCTACGGAGGTCGTACGTAAGCTTCATGAAGAGCTTGGAGACAAACTTCCAATTATCGGTGTTGGTGGTGTAGATTCCTATGTTGCAGCCAAAGAAAAGATCATGGCAGGCGCTAAACTTGTTCAAGTCTACACTGGCTTTATTTACCACGGCCCAGGTCTCGTACGTGATATTGTTAAGAATCTTTAACACATACATCAAAAACTACTGAAAAATCAGTACCTGTTACATAAAAAAGAGGACTTTGTTTCCTCTTTTTTTTTATCCGTTCGTTTGTAGAATTTAAAAATCACGAGTAGGTAATTAAGCGTCTTACCTCTTTACCACTGATTTAACTAGTCAAGAGAGAACGGAATAATGCTTAAACCCAGCGACAAATGGAATTGGTATTTTGACGAGCAAAAAGCTTGCTTAATGCTGGATCTGGGGGAGGAAATGATTTTCCAAACCAATCTATCCCGAAAATTGTTGGTTAACTGTGCCTTCTCAAACAGTGAATTTACCGTTGATGACGCCAGCGCATTTCAAACGTTTAATGAGCGCATTCGCTGTCTCGATATCAGTGAATATCGCCAAGCTGAATTAACACTGTATTGTGTTGCTGCAAAGCGTTTTCATAAACCTGTACAGCCTAAGAGCTGGTTCTTCGATGCACAGTCCTCTGATTATGAACCTCAAGAAGGGGACATGGTCTTTCTCACAAATCAATATTCTGATGGTATGTTCATCGTTCTAGAACCAGGCGAAACATCGAGCTTATGTGCTTATGTTAACCAAGAAGCCTTTGTTCTTGATGGCAATAAGGCGCTTCAATTTGGGCAGCCGATTAAAGTAATGCATGATCGCATGGCTTGTGCAAACCACCTCTTTGCAATGACCCCTATGGCAATGGTGGGTTAAAGCTGTTTAATTTTTCTTTATTTCGTTCCTTTGTTTGCCTTAATCGACCTTATTGGGTCGATTTTTTTTGTCCTTTCCTCTGACACTCCAATCCGAAAGACCATGAAACTGTTTGTTTTCTATGCATGCAAACATGAAGCTGGTCACTTTTATTTTACTTATTTCAATTTGATTACTCCTTTAATTAGGCAACCTAGCGCCTAAAACAACCCTATTTATTCCCCTATAAAGGGTATTTGTAAGTAATTTACATCAACCAATCCCGGCTGGTGTATACCAAAATGCATGTAAATAAGTATTCACTTCTTCTAAAGGAAACAAAATACGTTCATGAATGAAAAACATTCAAACTAAAGATGTTGAAAGTTTTAGATCATTTGAGTGGTGATGATTTGAACTAACGGGTGGGAAAATACCTTTAAAAACGAGGCATTGATCGTAAAGTCAGGTATAATTGAAACCATTTTTTATCAGCGAAAGAACACTATGAATCAATATCTCGCGGTAACTTCAAATGGCATGGAAAATTTGCTTGTTGAAGAACTGACTAAACTAGGCATTGAAAATGCGAAACCAGTACAGGCAGGCGTAAAATTTAAAGCGACAAACGAACAGGTTTATCGCTGTTGTTTGTGGAGCCGTTTAGCGTCTCGATTTGTACGTGTTTTATCTGAGTTCACGTGTAACAACGACATGGACTTGTATCTATCCACTTCCACTATTAACTGGGTTAACCAATTTCATAGCTCTAAACGCTTTGTTGTGGACTTTAACGGCACAAACCGTGAGATTAGAAATAGCCAATACGGAGCTATGAAGGTCAAAGATGGCATCGTAGATTGCTTTGAGAACAAAGGCTTGCCACGTCCTAATATCAGCAAAGAACGCCCAGATATTCGTATTCACGTTCGTTTGCATAAAGATAAAGCGTTGCTTGGGGTAGACATGGTAGGTAGTGGTCTTCATCAGCGTGGTTATCGACCAGAATCGGGTCGTGCGCCATTACGTGAAACGCTTGCTTCTGCGATTATCATGCGTTGTGGCTGGGATGGGCATCAACCATTACTCGATCCAATGTGTGGTTCTGGGACTTTGCTTATTGAAGCGGCAATGATGGCAGCCAACATGGCACCTGGCGTTAAGCGCAAACAATGGGGCTTCGAAGTTTTGGAAGACTTTGAACCGGAGACCTGGGCTGAGATTAAATCAGAGGCTAATGTTCAAGCTAGACGAGGTGTCAAGAAAGTTGACGCTAAGTTTTTTGGATTCGATAACGACCCCAAAGTATTAAAAGTCGCTCAAGAAAACGCCCGCAGAGCAGGTGTTGAAGAGTTGATTGAGTTTGCGCAAGGTGATGCTGCAACTATTACTCGTCCCGCAGGATTTGAACACGGTGTTATCGTTTCAAACCCACCTTACGGTGAGCGTCTAGGAACTGAGCCGGGGCTGATTGCGCTCTATACCGCATTCGGTGGACAGCTAAAATCTGAGTTTGGCGGATGTAAAGCATCTATCTTCTCTAGCTCAGACGAGCTCTTGAGTTGCCTTCGCATGCGCGCTGATAAACAGTTTAAATTGAACAACGGTGCGTTACCGTGTCACCAAAAGAACTACAGCATTGCCGAGCGCAGCGCTGATGAAGTTAAAGGTGCAGATACTAACGTTCAAATCGCACCAGACTTCTCAAACCGTTTGAAGAAAAACATTGGCAAGATTGGCAAGTGGGCTCGTAAAGAGAAACTAGACTGCTATCGTATCTACGATGCAGACCTTCCAGAATACAACGTAGCGATCGACGTGTACGGCGATCAAATTGTGATTCAAGAGTACGCAGCACCTAAGAACATCCCTGAAGAAAAAGCCAAGCGTCGTCTAACGGACATTATCCGTGCGACGATTCAGGTGACCGGTGTCGAAGCGAACAAAGTTGTACTGAAAGTTCGTGAGAAGCAGAAAGGTCGAAGCCAGTACCAAAAATTAGGTCAGGTATCAGAGACGCTCGAAGTAAACGAGTACGGTGTGAAGCTGATCGTGAACCTTCATGACTACCTAGACACAGGCCTGTTCTTGGATCATAAGATCACTCGTCGTCGTCTTGGCGAAATGGCACAGGGTAAAGATTTCCTTAACTTGTTTGCTTACACTGGTAGTGCAACAGTGCACGCTGCAGTTGGTGGTGCGCGTTCCACTACAACTGTCGATATGTCAAACACCTACTTGAATTGGGCGAAAGACAATATGCAGCTTAATGGCTGTGTAGGGCGCCAACATAAATATGAACAAGCGGACTGTTTGCAATGGCTAGAAAACGCAAAAGGTGAGTACGACTTGATCTTTATTGACCCACCTACGTTCTCTAACTCTAAGCGTATGGAAACATCATTCGATGTACAACGTGACCACATTAAGCTGATGAAGAATCTCAAACGTTTACTGAGAAGTGAAGGCACAATCGTATTTTCAAATAACAAACGTCATTTCAAGATGGATGAAGAATCACTCGCTGAATTGGGTTTGAAGGCTCAGAATATTTCTTCTCAAACGTTACCATTAGATTTTACGCGTAATAAACAGATTCATAACTGTTGGCTAGTAACGCACGCGTAGTATAAACAAAAGGATTAATACGTGCTGATATTGTATAGCACGGAGGGATGCCATCTTTGTGAGATGGCATTTGCTCTAGTAGACCAAGTCGGTTTGGCCGAGCAAACAGATATCATTGATATTGCGTTCGATGATGTACTATTTTCTCGTTACGGCGTCACAATACCCGTATTAAAATATCAAGATTCTGAGTTGAACTGGCCGTTTGACTTAGAACAACTCACACATTGGTTGGATAATAATGGCATTACTTACCATTCATAACGCACAACTTGCATTTGGTGCCCACCCATTGCTAAACAAAGCGGAGTTCGCTCTTCAAGAAAACGAACGCGTTTGTTTAGTTGGTCGTAACGGAGCAGGTAAGTCCACGTTAATGAAAGTGCTTGCCGGCGACATTTTGTTGGATGATGGCAAGATTCAAATAACTCAAGACGTAGTAGTTTCTCGGCTTGAACAAGATCCACCGCGCAATCAAGAGGGTACGGTTTACGAATACGTATCTGGCGGTTTGGCTGAAATCGGCGAACAATTGAAGATCTATCACGATCTTCTCGATCTTGTTGCTCAAGACCCAAGTGAGAAGAACATTAACCGTTTGGCGAAAGTTCAAGAGCAACTTGATCATTCTAATGCTTGGCGCTTTGATGACCGTGTTAAGAACGTACTTGGCGCTTTAAAACTAAGCCCAGAAACCAAACTGACCGATCTATCCGGTGGCTGGCAACGTAAAGCTGCTTTAGCTCGTGCGCTGGTTTGTGATCCTGATGTATTGCTTCTTGATGAACCAACAAACCATCTCGATGTTACAACGATCGAATGGTTAGAGAACTTCTTAAAAGACTTCAAAGGCTCGATCATCTTTATTTCTCACGACCGTGCATTCATCAAGTCGATGGCGACACGCATCGTCGACTTAGATCGCGGTCAATTAGCTTCTTTCCCTGGTAATTACGAACAGTATTTGAATGACAAAGAAGAAATGCTTCGCGTCGAAGAAATGCAAAATGCTGAGTTCGATAAGAAACTAGCTCAGGAAGAAGTGTGGATTCGTCAAGGCATTAAAGCACGTCGTACTCGTAATGAAGGCCGTGTTCGAGCCCTTAAAAAACTTCGTGAAGAGCGTCGTGACCGTCGTGAAGTTCAAGGTAAAGTTAACCTAAACATCGATGATGCTTCTCGTTCAGGTAAGATTGTATTTGAAGCAGAAAATGTATCTTTTGCTTACGAAGGCAAGGCAATTGTCGACGACTTTAGCTTTAACATCATGCGTGGTGACCGTATTGCACTTATCGGACCAAATGGCTGCGGTAAGAGTACGGTACTTAAATTGCTATTGGGGCAATTGGAAGCGCAGTCTGGTCGTTTACACTGCGGAACAAAATTAGAAGTCGCGTACTTTGATCAGTACCGAGAGATTTTGGATCCAGAAAAGACAGTGATCGATAACTTAGCGGATGGGAAACAAGAAGTAATGGTTGGGGGACGTCAGCGTCATGCGCTGAGTTATCTCCAAGACTTCTTATTTGCACCTAAGCGCGCCAGAACCCCGGTTAAGGCACTTTCCGGTGGCGAGAAAAACCGATTATTGCTAGCCCGTATCTTGTTGAAACCAAACAACTTACTTATTCTTGATGAACCAACTAACGATTTGGATATCGAAACGTTGGAACTTTTAGAAGAAATGCTTGCCAATTATCAGGGTACATTATTGTTAGTAAGTCACGACCGTGAGTTCGTAGACAACACAGTAACAACCAGCTGGATTTTTGAGGGTAACGGTATAATCGAAGAGTTCGTTGGTGGTTATCATGATGCTAAACAGCAACGTGACCAAGTTCTTGCTTCGCGCAGTCAGGTTGAAAAACCAACGAAGAAAGAGAAAGTGGTTGAGGAAACTCCCAAAACTACGCAACCTAAGAACAATTCGAAGAAGTTATCGTATAAGCTGCAAAGAGAATTAGAGGCTCTACCAGCTAAACTTGAACAATTAGAGTCGGATATCGAGAGCCTTCAGGAGCAAGTGAACGATCCAGAGTTCTTTGCTAAACCTGTAGAGCAAACTCAGCCGGTATTGGAACAGCTTGCTGCACTAGAGCAGGAGTTGGAAATCGCATTCGAGAGATGGGAAGAACTCGAAGCAATGCAACAGGATAGTTAAGAATTCAATGAATTGTAGTAACAAATTCAAATTAACCGCCGTCGCGATGATGGTTGGTACGGCAATGAATGCTAATGCAGCATTGTACAAAGTGGTTGAAGTAACTCCAAACGATATTGATACCACTGACAAAGCTGTTTTTGGCGTTGCAATAGAACGTGGAGATGTCGCTTTTGATAAGGGGTGTTTTGACAACGGCGCTGATTGTATAACTAGCGATCAATTCGCACTTGCCGGAGAAACAAGACCTACTTTACTTGCAGATGGCTCCAAATTACCATCGCTTCTAGCTGGTGTCTCAGTTGATGGCGTGAACTTCAGAGAAGAGACCCCGTTTAGCTCAGATTCAAGGTTTCGTTCTTTCGAAAAACGGGATTATTTAGAAGATTTTTGTTTTTCTGAGTATGGTTATGAAACATGCGAAAGTTGGGCTTCAAGCGTTTGGGCACCTCTTCATCAAGTAAGGTACTCTTCAAACACAGACTCCGTATCCTTGGCGTTTGTAGAGGGGCAGAGCTTTGATAACCAATACAATAGCGTCATTAATACTCTCATTGAAGGTGCTATACCTGTAGGCAACCAAAGTGTGTTAAACAGTGCTTCAAATTCTACAGAGGATAAAGTCGAAACGGATAACCAACCTTTTTCACCATCGTTACCGCCAAATTATGAAAAGTTAGACGAAAATGATGAGCACACGGACTATGCACAGGTACGAGCTTGGAATTATCACAATAACCTGACTTCAGGAAGCGTTGCCTACGCTCGAAGCAATGATTATGGATTAAACTATGTGTCCAAAGCCGCAATTTGGGATGATAGTGGTGATGTTTCAGTAGTTGAATGGGAATCGGGACAACCTAACGAAAACGAACATTTATCCCAAGGTAGCATCAGAGACTTTGTGGTTTCTAAAGATGATAACGGTAACATCAAAGAGATTTACGCAGTAGGTTTTAACACATGGGATGACGATAGGAACCAGCTTAACGCAACCGTATTTAAAGGTAGCTTCGATGCTATTGGTGATCCGTTAAGTAAAATTAAGTGGGACTTGTCTGCGGTGAGTGGTGCAAGATCTTATGACGGTTCAGATTATATTTATTCAAATACCGTCATTGAAGCAATAAACAATAACAAACTAGCAGTAGGTGAAGCCAAGCGCACTACACCAGAGTCAGGAGCTCAAGCTAATAGACTCTATGTTATAAAGGATATTGATTCGCCATCCGCAGACTTTCTATCCGGAGGGATATTTTTCTCTGGTGCTGGCGGACACATTGGCGGTTTGAATGATTACAATGAAATTGTCGGTCAAATCGACGCAGGGAATACGCGAGAAGATGGTGGTAAAGCTCGACGTAAGAGAGCCTTTATTGAGCCATATGAGTTTGAAGGTACAATAACTTCTCGAAGAGAAGTTTTTAAAAACCAGGCATGGTTGTTGGACGACCTGACGAATGGTGGTGACTACAATGAAGAAAATAACCGATTCCGTATTGTTGATGCCACTGACATTAATAATGCAGGGGTAATCTCTGCAACTGCTATCATGTGCGAAAATGGTTATGATACAACTGCTCATAATGCACTCTGTAACGGTGGCAATGCCAATTCAGAAAAAGTGGTTGCAGTAAAACTAATCCCAATACCTGGAGCGACTAAAGACATGATAGAGCCAAGGTCTGTCGAACAAACAGCAGCAGAACGTCAAGGTGCTGGCCTTGGTTGGTTGGCTTTGACCATGCTTGGCTTGTTCGGGTTCCGTAGAAAATAGTCAGTAGTTTTTAAATCAAGCAGAGGCTCACAGAAATGAACCTCTGCTTTTTTATGCCTTGAGAAATTGCCTACTTTGATCGATTCTTATAAGTGGAGTCATAAAAACTCCATCAAAGTTTCACAATAACAGCTGTACGTTAGTAAATGGACCTGTATGAGGAATTAACTATGAAGAGACAAAAGCGTGATCGCCTAGAACGAGCTCAATCTCAAGGCTACAAAGCTGGGTTGAATGGAAGGTCTCAAGAGGCTTGCCCATATCAACAAGTTGATGCTCGGTCGTATTGGTTAGGTGGTTGGCGTGATGCCAGAGATGAAAGACAATCTGGTCTCTACAAATAAACTCTCCACATACAAAAAGAAGGATTCGAAAGGGCTCTACGGAGCCTTTTCTACATTATAGGTACATAGGGAAGTAGGTTAACACTCGATAACAAAAAGGCTCCTAAATAGGAGCCTTAATAAATCGATTAAAATCGTGATTAGAAGCTTGAAGTGTCTTGGAACAAGCCAACTTTCAAATCTTTTGCTACGTAGATTTCTTTGCCGTCTACACATACACGACCGTCAGCCAAACCCATCACAAGTTTACGGTTTACAACGCGTTTCATGTGGATTTCGTACGTCACTTTTTTCGCTGTTGGCAAGATCTGACCTGTAAACTTCACTTCGCCAACACCCAGAGCACGACCTTTTCCTTTGCCACCAACCCAGCCAAGGAAGAAACCAACAAGTTGCCACATCGCATCAAGGCCAAGACAACCCGGCATTACAGGGTCGCCAGGGAAGTGGCAGTCAAAGAACCACAAATCTGGAGTAATATCCAATTCCGCCAAGATCAAACCTTTACCAAAATCGCCTTCAGTCTCAGACATTTTAGTAACACGATCCATCATTAGCATGTTTGGCGCAGGAAGCTGAGGGTAACCAGGCCCAAACAGTTCGCCTTGGCTAGAAGCAAGTAGATCGTCACGGTTATAAGAATCACGTTTGTTTTGCATTATCAATTACTCCAATTTTTGATAGCTGCATCTTAGTGAACACGTGTACGCTAAACAACTCCGATCAGTACTAGACAAACCAGTTTTTGATGCGCTGCACAATTCCTTCTGGATGCTCATGTCTTTCAAAGTTTTCAATACGTTCCGCTATTTTGCCAATAATGCTATCGTCTTCACCTCTAAAAGGTTTATTCATTACAATCGGAATAGCTTCATCTACGGTAGAAACGGACCAAATATGGAACTCACCATTTTTAATGCTTTCTATTACATCTTTATGTAATGCAAGGTGTTTAAGGTTTGATTTTGGCATCACAACACCTTGATTTCCTGTAAAACCTTGATGTTTACAAACCTGATAAAAACCTTCAATTTTTTCGTTCAAGCCACCAACGGCTTGCACTCGACCAAACTGATCAACAGCCCCTGTAACCGCAACTTGTTGATTAATTGGAGATTCAGATAAAGCACTTACCAAGCAACAAAGTTCTGCAAGAGATGCGCTGTCACCATCAACTTCACTATAAGACTGTTCAAATACGATGGAGGCTGAATAAGGCAGTGGTTCATCCAGTTTCAGAGCAGAGCTCAGAAAAGCTTGCATAATCATCATGCCTTTTGCATGTAGATTGCCTCCAAGCTCAGCTTTGCGCTCAACATCGGAAACATCGCCATCACCAAAATGAATTACACAAGATATTCGTGCAGGCTCACCATAGCTGACAGGGTGCCCAGCCATATCAATAACGGTTAGGCCATTGATTTGACCAACTTGTTCCCCAGTTGTCTCAATGATGACTTGGCCATCTAAAATATCGTACACGGCACGCTGAGGAAGGTAAGATTCTCGGTAATACTTATCGTCAATCGCTTTATCTAACGACTTGTAATCTAATGCGTGGCCATCACTGAACTGGTTGGCAAGCGTTAGAAGTTGAGAGTGCCACATTACTCCTAAAGGCAGATAATGTTGATCTTCAGTAAATCTCATACCGGCCAGCAACAATCTTCTAAAACCACATTCAGTTAAGTGAGGCAGTTGATATTGAGAACAAATCCAGTTCACTAAACCAAAGTAATCTGTCAAATTCTGCTCTGACAGATGAATATCTTCTTCAACTTCCGTATACATGGCAAAGCCAGAACAGAAGTCTTCATCGATGTATTCTAGCTCTGCTAACTGACTTCTTTCTCCTGTTACAATCAGTTTTACATCATAAGCTTTAGCTTGCGGTACTGAAGTAGGTAAACGAGTAGGGCTTAGGTTCAGTGGCTCGATAAGGTTTTGTTGAATTGCAGACTTTATATTTGGCCAAAGCCCTGGGTTAGCCAAAATTAGATTAGCCGGTACAATTAAGTAACCTCTATCTGCCTGTGAAATTAAACCAGGTTGGAAGGCAATATCACCACTTACATCAACACTGTAACGGTCAAATAAACGTTTGGCATCAAGTGATTCCGACAAAACTATCGCAGCGTTAGACTGGCTCTGAAGAGCTTTACTGATGAACTCTCTATATACAGAATTATCTACGCAGTTAATGAGTAGTACTCGCGTCAATCCGGAAATTTTTGAAAAACGAGATATCGTTGCCGACATTCTCGGTTGGAGCTCAGTAAAAGACTTCTTTGGTAACGAAGGTGCAGACTTTAAAAGTGCTTCGTACTGCTCAAGTGAAGGTGTTACGTCTTGCCAATTAAGTTGGTTCATTAAAATTCATCGTAATTCAATCTTGCCGACATTATAACTAAACGGACTATAACACCCTAGCACCAATTTGGTTTGCTCACGGCATTCAACTCTCAATGAACAATACTTAGACAAATGAGTGATCAACATCGATACTTCTAAGAGTTTTATTTGCCCAAGTAAACCATCTGGGTTACGCTGTCACTAGGTTATGTTTATGGGTCGGAACAAATGAAATATCAGCAGCTTGAGAATCTAGAATGTGGGTGGAAATGGAAGTATCTCATCAAAAAATGGAAAGATGGTGAAGCGATTACCCGACATATTGATACAAGCGAAGCAGATGCAGCGGTCGCAGAACTAAAACGCCTTGAAAACGAGCCTACACTTGTCTTGGCTTGGATAGAAAACCACATGTCAGAAGAGTTAGATAATAAACTCAAGCAGGCTATCCGAGCGAAACGGAAACGTCACTTCAATGCAGAGCAAGTCCATACAAAGAAAAAATCCATTGATTTAGATTACCGAGTTTGGGAAAAGCTTTCTAGCAGAGCGAATGAACTTGGTTGTACGTTATCTGACGCAATTGAATATTTGCTTTCCGAAGCGTCGAGAAGTGAAAAAGCGAGTCAAAAAGTTACCTCAATTAAAGAGGATTTGAGTAAATTGCTATCTAGCTAGGATAGGGAGTGCCAAATGTTATATGTAATCTTAATTGCAGCCATCGTGATCTTTTGGTTGATCGCAGTCGATAGGCCGGTGTTAAAAGTAAAGTTCGATAATGGCCATATTAGTAACGTAAAAGGGCTTTGTTGCGTAATTCGGACAGAAAACCAAGTCGTCCGAAATTGAATAATTATTAAACAATATACCGAGTTTCAGGCATACCAAGCCCTGTAAGCTTGTTCAGCGCTTTAATCATGGCGTAGGTTTCGCCAACCTGAGAATTA
>NZ_JAWOWF010000034.1:0-54880 GCF_033340295.1 Vibrio sp. 1401 | reverse complement strand
ACCAGATAGAAGAACTTTAGTTGCAGCTAAAGTCTGGGTCTCACCTTACCCGATTGGAGTACTTATTATCCATACAAGGGTGTTGAAGATGCTAAGTTACTGGTTGAACGCAGAATGTTAGAAGTTTCCGAAGAGCTGTATGAGATAGAACAAGAAATTAAGCTGTAAGTTTCAGTTTTACAAACGATTTAAAGTTCCTTCAAAAAATTCGAACAACTTGATAGATACGGCACCATTGGCTGGATGTAAATGATGGTAAATAATCTGTTTCATATGACGTAAATAGGTTAATGTAGTGTTTCTTGCTCAGCATTAACTTAGGAATATATCTAGGAACTTGAGATGGATACACTGGTAAAGAATTACAACCTTACTGCACGCGTGATGCATTGGTTATCAGCGCTGTGCATTATTGGTCTATTTGCAGTGGGTTTGTGGATGGTCGACCTTAGCTATTACAGCGAATGGTATCGAACTGCGCCGCATTACCATCGCTCTGTCGGTATTTTACTCGCTATTTTAACTTTGGCACGCATCGTATGGAAACATGTGACGGCGTCACCAAAGGTAGAAGGCAAACGTTACGAAGTGCTTGCTGCTAAAGCAGCGCATGGTGTCATGTACCTACTATTGGTCACCATCTTTGTTTCAGGTTACCTCATTTCAACGTCTGATGGACGCGGCATCGAAGTGTTTAATTGGTTCACCGTGCCAGGAGCGGGAGAGTTATTCCCAGGCCAATCAGATATTGCAGGTGAGATTCACTTCTATGCAGCTTGGGCAGTCATCCTGATTGCAGGTTTACATGCTATTGCTGCACTAAAACACCACTTTATCGATAAAGACAACACATTAAGAAAAATGTTAGGAGCTTCAAAATGAAAAAGTCACTTTTCGCTACAGGATTAGCTATCGCTATGGCACTGCCATTTGGTGCGCAAGCTGCAGATTATGTCATCGATACCAAAGGTGCTCACGCTTCAATCAACTTTAAAGTTAGCCACTTGGGTTACAGTTTCATCAAAGGTCGTTTCAATACATTTTCTGGTGACTTTTCTTTTGATGAAAACAACATTGCTGGCTCAAAAGTAAATGTTGTTGTTGATACAACCAGCCTAGATTCAAACCATGCTGAACGTGACAAACACATTCGTAGTGGTGACTTCATTGATGCTGGTAAATACAGTGAAGCAACCTTTACGAGCACAAAAGTGGTTGATAAAGGCAATGGCAAACTAGATGTAACTGGTGATCTAACGCTACACGGTGTTACTAAGCCTATTACTATTGAGGCTGAATTCGTTGGTGCTGGCAGTGACCCATGGGGCGGCGAGCGCGCTGGCTTTGTTGGCAACACTCGCCTAGAGCTTGCTGACTTTGACATCCCAGTAATGGGTGCTTCAAGCTACGTCGATATGGAACTTCATATCGAAGGTATTAAGAAGTAATTAGTTCCTTTTAGATACACTAAAAGCGCTCTTCACTTGAAGAGCGCTTTTTTATTATCTTAATCACATCACTAACATCGATAAACCCGTCAGTGATAGCGATTGAAAGCCAATAGACGTTGTAAATGTTTAGCGAATTACGCTGTTTCTAACTCGCTTTTTTCCACTAGGTTTAAACGCTCACCAAAAATCGGGCGTAGTGCTTTTAATACTTCAGTACGAGTAACCACCCCGACCATCTGCCCATTTTCAAGCACAGGAAGCACTTGTGGCTTACTTACTTTGATACTTTTAGCGCGTTCTTCGAGAGACAAAGACGTCAAGCGAGTGGCAATACCCATACTGCTCGCTGGGTACAACTGCTCTTTATCGATACATAGGAATTCCACAACATCAACGAGGCGATCACCAGCGTCAATTGCGACCACATCTCGGCTCATGATGTCGACGACTTTTTGGTCTTTCACCGGAATGTAGTCCTCACACCATAGTTCTACCATCACATCGTGAGCAGAGAAGAAGCCAACTAATCGATTTTGTACGTCTACAACAGGTGCGCTAGTTACGTTGTTATCAAGTAACACATCCAGCGCGGCTGCAATTGGCGTTTCTGCACGAATGGTGACTGGTTTTTGGTTCATAATGTCTTTAACAAAAGAAGCATTTTTCATGGTGAAATCCTTAACTGACGACAGTGTTGTAGTTGTAGTGATAGAAGAAATATTCGCTGCTTTTAGTTCTGGTCGGCGAAAAATACACCAGTTTGAAAGGCCAACTAATACCGCTCCGCCGACGATGTTGCCAAGCGTGACAGGAATTAAGTTAGCGGTAATAAAGTGGCTAATGTTTAGGTCTGTGTATTGTGACGCGGGCACACCGACAGATGCCCAAAAAGATTCAGGTGCAAAATTCGCGATAACAATACCAAGTGGAACCATAAACATGTTCGCAACACAGTGCTCAAAACCGCTGCTGACAAACATTGCCACAGGCAAAATTGTCATTGCTGCTTTTGTCATTGCATTTGCAGAACTAAATGTCAGCCAAATCGCTAGGCAGACCAACAGGTTACAGAGAATACCGAGTGCAAACGCTTGAATGAGAGTGTGGTGAAGTTTGTGTTGTGCGATGTTAAGCGCATTTAATCCCCATTGACCGCCATCCATCTGATAAAGACCAGCAGCAGTAACCAGCGCAAGTAGGAACATCGCACCAATAAAGTTACCAACGTAAACTTTGCCCCAGATCGAAAGCATCTTACCGAACGAGATTTGTTTATTGGCCCAAGAAATACTGGATAGGACGGAGCTGGTAAATAATTCACCACCGCAGATCACGATGAGGATCAATCCCATGCTAAATGAGAGTCCACCAGCTAGGCGGCTCAAGCCCCAACCAGCGCCCGTACTGCCGGTGGTCACCGTGATGTAAAACAAGAATGCTAACCCGATGAACGCGCCGGCCATAATCGCGAGGCTTAATGTCATACTGCTGGTTTTGTTTGCCTTACTTAACGCAAATTTTTCCGCTTCAACCATCATCTCTTTTGGAGAAAAATACTGGTGATTTTGAGAACTGGTCACCGCCATATTGACTCCTTAATTTGTAATCGCATAAAAAATCCTTGGTTATTAACTCAAAAATGAAATTGTTGTTTTTATTAAGAGCCTCAACGACTTCGGTTTCAAAACCATTGAGGCTTGCGGTGTTCCCGAACCGCGTAATCAGAATAGGGAGAACGGTTAGTAAGGTAAAATTGATAATATTTAGAAACCTCATCAAATTAATTGATAACTTTACGGGGCCAGGTAAAATGAACTCTATTGCTTATTGGGGCATGCTTTAACAATTGTGGGGATTGGGAAATACCCACTAATAATGGAGGACACTTTGCGCTACTCACTTAAGCAATTAGCGGTTTTCGACGCAGTTGCAGATACCGGCAGTGTAAGCCAAGCCGCAGAAAAATTGGCTTTGACACAATCAGCGACGAGTATGTCGCTTGCGCAATTAGAGAAGATGCTTGGCAGGCCGTTGTTTGAGAGGCAAGGCAAGCAAATGGCGTTAACCCATTGGGGGATGTGGTTACGACCAAAAGCAAAACGCTTGCTACAAGACGCATTGCAGATTGAAATGGGCTTCTATGAGCAACATTTATTGAGTGGTGAGATTCGTATGGGAGCGAGTCAAACACCAGCAGAGCACTTAGTTCCCGACCTTATTAGTATCATTGATAATGACTTTCCAGAAATGCGTATTTCCCTCGGTGTACAAAGTACAAAAGGGGTGATTGATGGGGTATTAGATTACAAGTATGACTTAGGGATTATTGAAGGGCGCTGTGATGATAACCGTTTACACCAAGAAGTATGGTGTCGTGATCATCTTACTGTTGTCGCAGCTTCTCATCATCCTTTTGCTCGTAATCAGTCTGTTAGCCTTGCGCAGTTAGAGCAAGCGAAGTGGGTACTAAGAGAGCATGGCTCTGGCACACGAAAAACATTTGATAGTTCTATTCACCACCTTATTGAAGATTTGGATGTGTGGCGCGAATATGAACATGTTCCGGTATTACGTAGTTTAGTTGCTAATGGTCAGTACCTTACTTGCTTACCGTATTTAGATGTAGAGCGATATATAGAAGCAGGTCATCTTGTGGCATTAAATGTACCTGAGTTAAAAATGGAAAGGACGCTTTCATTTATATGGCGTTCAGATATGGCAGAAAACCCATTAGTCGACTGCATTAAAAGAGAGGGACTGCGAATGATGAAAGGGAAGCCTTCAGTTCTTTAAAGGTTGATTAAACATGTCTACGAGATGAGTTGGGTTTATTCCCTAAATCTGTTGATTTATCGGTTGCGTCAAACTTTTAATGTAAATTGTGAAAATAATAATATCTTATTGTGATCAATATCACCGATAAGCTGAGCTGATGTATCTAACATGTGTCCTTGATTTCAATGTATGAAGGCAGTTATTGAACCATATAGGTACGATAATAGCCGAGCAGGTATGACTACCATGACGACACTTTTAGCTATTTCTATCACTACTGGAATTTTATCTGGCGTATGGGGTTGGATCGCCATCTCTTTAGGTTTGCTTTCTTGGGCTGGTTTTTTAGGTTGCACGAGCTACTTTGCAGCGCCAACGAGCGGATTGAAAGGACTAGGCATCAGCTTAATCACCAATATGACAGGCGTATTCTGGGCAATGGTAATTATTCACGGTTCCACTTACGTGGGGTTGGAAATTATTGGCTATGTGATTACCGCTATTGTGGCATTCTTCATGTGTATTCAAGCTAAACAGGCTTGGCTCGCGTACATCCCTGGTACTTTTATTGGTTCATGCGCAACATTTGCGGCTGACGGAAACTGGCAACTTGTTATTCCATCGTTGTTGCTAGGTGGTGTGTTTGGCTATCTAATGAAAGCGACAGGGCTATGGTTGCATACGAAATCAACCGCTACTTCTTCTTCGCTTGCTGAGCAAGCACAGTAGTGAACCCCCGATCTTATTGGTATCCACTGTGTATTGAGTTTTATCCCTCTCAATACCCTTAATCAAAATTAATGATGTTTGATACAAGCACACCAAATTGGTGTGCTTTTTTTGTATTATAAGACAATACGTTGAGTGTAAAATACGCCTAACTCATGTATTGCCGTTGGCCATGGTAACAACGCGTTTAAGTGTCCAGCGCAGAAGAACAGGAATACACTCCATGCCTTTCTCTTCACAATGAGAAACAATAGCCAAAGCTAAGTCCGGTTTTGCATGTTTTTTCAAAACACGACTTACGACTTTTTTAGCAGGGATAGGGTGGTCATGAGGAACTTTGATGATGTCCTTAAAGAAAAGTTCAAAACCATTGTTGTACAGAAAGTGCTCGATGTCTCGGTCGGGTAACTCCGTAAGCCGATGCCTTTCCTGATCATGGTCGAGCTGTGCTCGCACTGCATGCGCGTACTTTTTCCCTGCTGGGTCGCCATCGGTAACGACATGCCAATCAATACCAAACTCTTTTGCTACTTTGATGAGTGATTTTAGACCTGATTGAGCAAACTCAACGATTTGAACCCCTTCGGCAGCCAAGTCATACCCGCATTGACGAGCCAGTTCATGAAAAAGCCAAACTTCGGTTTCGCCCTCAACAAGTAACCAGCACCGTGCAAATAATGCTCCTGAACGATGAAAACGAATATGGAAACCAATTCGGCGCAACTCATCTCGACCAAACTTTGTTGAGTTTAAACTCTTAGCGATGGTTCTGTCTGATAGCCGAATTAAACGTCGAATTGAATACAGTGGAACAGAACCGAGTAACGTGCCACTGTTGGTGGTTAATATCTTTTGCATTGGCAACAATTGCAATAAGGACCACGCTCTCGCTAGATGAGTTGGATGCAGTCGACCTTCTGGATCTTCAATAATCAGTATTGGTCTCGCACAGCGCCTTAAATCGGTGGGACCCTTAGCTTGAAGATAGGCATTGAGTAACCCCATTAAAAGCAAGCGGCTTTGTTTGTCATTGGTTTCTTTCAAGAACTGACTCAAGCCTTTATCAGAGGAAGGGCTTGTATAGAAAAGACCATCACGAGGTTTGCGTGGGTTGCCTTTACTGACACTTCTGAACGCGAAATAGTGTTCAACAAGCGTTTGCATTGAGTCGAGGCTACTACGAATCTCACCTTTATTCACATGGCCAGGCATAGCCAATAAGCGTCGACAGGTGTTGTTGATTCGTTTTTCAATCCGAGCATTTTTACCATCGCCGTTGACATGGTTTAAATCTGGGAAGCGTCGGGAGTCACGTAGTCGGATTACAGGGTGAAGTGTCATTAACTCAATAGCGAGTTTCTCTGAGTGGTGAAGTTTTTTGGGTTTGCCGTTATGATCCAAAAACGCGTACTTTGTATTAATGCCGTGCTCATCGCGAGACGCACTAATACGATAGTAAATGACTTGCTCACCATCTTCGTTGGTGCACCATGTAGGCTTTATGCGTCTGTAGCGTCCCGCTTTTACTTCGTTTTTATCCTGTGCTTTAAAACAAACAATGATCTGTAAGTGTTGTGTTTGTGGATGAGAAATTGAGTAGTCAACGTGAAAATCTTTCAGTTTGAATTGATACAATGAGCCATTGGCAGGTAGTGCGATGGAAAGGGCATCGAGCAATGATGATTTGCCCCACGTGTTTTCACCGATAAGCGTGGTGAGTTCGTCAAAAGAGAGTGAAAGGCGTTTGATGCCTCTAAACCCGGAGATTTCGATGCGTTCTAGTCTCATCTCAATCCTCCTTGCAATTATTTGAATTATCGAGAGTTATTTTGCTACTCCTAAGCATATATGAATTCGGAATTTTTGAGTTAAGCTCAGTTCACAAAATTACGAGAGCCTCTTACTGAATAGAGACCGTTACAAGCGAGGCTTGCTTTCAAAGCTGGGGGACAGCATCGTGATCACTTAAACATGAAATCCTAAATCGCAGTTTCATAAAATTCATGATTCTGTCATGATTCACTTCTTATTATTATAAGGAATGAAAAAAGAGAAGATGAAGATGAATAACAATCATAAGCCAGTGAGAATCAAACTGGCACACATCAATGACACACATTCCTACTTTGAACCAACGTCATTACAGTTAAAGCTTAAGATAAACAATGAACTCACGCTAGAACCCTATGTCAGTGCTGGCGGCTTTTCTCGTATCGCAACCAGAGTCGAGCAGTTAAGAGATGATGCTCAGCGCCAAGGTCATGGGATGTTGTTCCTCCATGCCGGAGATTGCTTCCAAGGTACGCTGTATTTCTCACTATTTAAAGGCAAAGCCAATGCCGACTTATTGAACGCATTAAAGATTGATGCAATGGCGTTAGGTAACCATGAATTAGATATGGGGAATGAGCCAGTTGCATTGTTTTGCCAACGTACTCAGTTCCCATTGCTTGCTGGCAACTGGGATTTATCCAATGAATCACTTAAAAAACCTCACCGTATCAGTGATTGTAAGGATGTATATAGTTACCAACCGGATACACAGAGCGCTCAATACATTGTTAAAGAATTCCATGGTGAGCGGGTCGCGATTTTCGGATTATCCATAGATAAAATGAGCGACATCGCAAACCCTGATGCAGACACGCCTTTTCACTCAGCAATTGAAACCGCCAAGGCGACCGTAAAACAAATCCATTCATCAGGTATAAAAAATATTATTCTTCTGAGCCACTTAGGTTATGAAGGTGATTTAGAGTTAGCTGAGCAAGTCGCAGGTATTGGTATAATTGTTGGTGGACACAGCCACCGGTTGCAAGGTGATTTTTCATCAATAGGGTTAGGACAAGACGATCCCTACGGTATCAAAATTAATGATACCTATGTGGTGCAAGCGGGTTTCCATGCTTTGACAATGGGGCACTGCGTCATTGAGTTTGATGAACACGGTAAAGCAACGATGTTGAGTGGACAAAATGAACTGTTGCTTGGTCGACGTATTTTTTGGGACTCGACGCTAAACCAACAGCTCGACCAAGGTGTATTCGAAACCGCGTGCGACTTCATCCATGGTCAACCGAATGTCGTGGTTTGTAAGAAACACCCGGAAACTCAAGCGATCCTGAGCGATAAATATATTCCTCAGGTCAGGCAGTTACAGTCACAAGTCATTGCTAGTGTTGACACCAAAAAGCGTCATGTGAGAATTCCCGATGAATTTGGTGAGAGTGAGTTGGCTTCCTCCGTTGCCCGATCATTTCTGCACTGTTTAAACAAACGTGGATATGACGTTCAATTTGCAATTCATAATGCGGGTGGCGTGCGAACCTCTTTGAACCCTGGCAACATCACAGTGGCAGACATTGCCGGACGGCTGTTGCCTTTTGCCGTTCCTATCGGCTTTTACGATGTAAAAGGCAGCGCTATTCGCCGTGCACTTGAAGGCGCGATAAATAATGCACTCAACAATGGCGTAGAAGGCACTGGATCTGGCAGTTATCCGTACACTTACAATTTAAACTTCGAGTATCACGCAGATGCCCCAAAAGGTGAAAGAGTTCAATCATTAGTGATTTTTGATGGCAAACAATGGGTTGGTGTTCAAGATGATGTTTGGTATCGAGGGACTTCTTCTGCCTATACGATGAAAGGGAAAGAGGGGTACGACGCATTGCAGGAGATGAAAGGAGAAGGGCGTGTGACCAGTTTGTCCATGGCTGATTGTTTTATTGAACTCCTGACCGATGAGCCAAACTGTTTGAATCAAAGTCACAAACTTTACACAAAGCGACGTCGATAATAGATACTGGTATTGATTTTGCTGCTCTCCACTTACTACATGGGTTGATGAGGATGGCAGTATGTGGAATAAAGATTGGGCAGATACGGCAGTCGTGGTTGCCTGGATCGCAATTTGGTCAACACTGGTCTACTTTGTGCCTCTAAGCGGCTTTTGAATTGCTAAGAATGTGGATGCTACAAAAGGGAGCAGTAATGCTCCTTTTTTGTATCTATCTTCCCCGTTAGGGCTCTAACCAATGAAGAGTTTGTCTTGAGCCATTTGCTGCTTTTTGTCTGTTTACTAAAGTTCAGGTGGTTGAATCCACTTCTTTCTTTTTATAGTGCTTCCTGATTTTTGATAAGAATTTTATTTCGATAAGACAAGGCTTTTTTGTTGGAAAGCCTGACGCTCGGCGTTATTATGTCGGCGTTTGGGGAGTAGTTAGCGCAAGTTTACTTATCGTCATCTCGTTAAGCATCAGCTTATCCGGTAAGTAAAGGTGTTACGTGGTTCATTCACGTCAACACTTCAACGAGACCAACGCATTCATTGACTAGCAGCACATAATCGTTATGTGGCTGTTGGTTGTTATTGTCTGCGGAAGGTCACCAAACGAAGTCCTTCCGCCATGGGAGGAAATATGTCTCTTATCGAAAATACCACCCAATTGAGCCAATCGGTGCCTCTTCAAGAATCATTAGCGATGTATGGTGCTTTTGGTTTATTTACCCTTGTTCTTGTTACGCTTGATATCTATCAAACACGTGGTGGCGTTATCACGATGAAAAAAGCCATCGTTTGGAGTGTTTTTTGGTTCTTGCTTGCCTTTGTTTTTGCAGGTTCTATTTATTTATTCTGGGACTTTTACGCGCCACATAGCGCTTATACGAACGACAAAGCAACGATTTCATTCTTAACTGGTTACTTACTAGAGAAGTCGTTAAGCGTTGATAACTTGTTTGTGTTTGCCATCATCTTTGCACAATACAGTGTGCCGGAGCATTTGCGTCCGAGAGCATTGCTTTGGGGGGTGATAGGTGCGCTAGTTTTACGCG
Organism: Vibrio sp. 1401; assembly: GCF_033340295.1. Taxonomy (NCBI): domain Bacteria; kingdom Pseudomonadati; phylum Pseudomonadota; class Gammaproteobacteria; order Vibrionales; family Vibrionaceae; genus Vibrio; species Vibrio sp. 1401. The sequence goes on along the minus strand of NZ_JAWOWF010000034.1, from coordinate 45,089 downwards.
CTGTCATGATTGCGGTTGGTGCTCAGTTACTTGCACAGTATCACTGGGTATTGTACTTATTTGCTGCTTTCCTTATTTGGACAGGTGTTAAGCTAGCTCGCGACAAAGGCGAAGCAGAAGAAGTTAATCCATATCCGGAGCAGTTGATTCGAAAGGTATTGCCAGTTACAGATGACTACCAAGGAAATCACTTAATCTTAAAGCAAGCTGGTAAGTGGGTGGCAACACCGATGCTGATCGTTGTTGGTGTCATTGCAGTAATGGACGTTATGTTTGCGTTGGATTCTATACCAGCTATATTCGCGGTAACGCGAGAGCCATTTTTAGTCTTAGCTGCGAACGTATTTGCATTATTGGGTTTGCGATCGCTGTACTTTGTTCTTCAAGCAATGTTAGACAAGTTTGTATACTTAAAACCAGCATTATCAGTAATCATGATGTTTATCGGGGTAAAAATGCTATTGGTTGGAACAGAATATGAGATTCCGACAACATGGTCTCTCACATTTTTAGTTGTTGTGATGACATCGGCAGTGGTGGCATCACTCCTAAAAAATAAAGCGAAGCGTCAAACTAGCGTTAATATTACTAATCAAAAAATATAAAGTAAGAACAAAAATCAAAAGAAATAACGAAAAATATTGTTAAATATATGTTGTGAGTTAAGGGGCGATTATGCAGGTAATGTTCAGTTATTCAATGTAATTACGGGAATTGTGATTATTTATGCCGTTATTATTCATTTGTATTTTTGAGTTTTGTAATGAGTTTGTTTTATTAGAAATTCTAATTTGAATGGGTAAAATTTGTCATTTCTTAAACAATAAGAAACTGACTAATATACAACCAACTAAACAGACTACTGCTTTTAAAGAGAGGCAATCATGGCACAAGCAATGCAAATGACAAATGTAGCTTTACCAACCTCTATGGATAAGAAAACCTACGCGGTTAACTTCAAAGGACTGATTGCTCACTTACTGGACATTCTATTTGTAGATAACACTGCGCCACGCAGTTACTACGCAGAAGACTTGTCAGCACATATTCAAAAAGACATCGGTATGTACCGTTAATATTGAAATAATGTAAGAAATACCGGCCTATGAGCCGGTATTTTTTTATTTGTAAAACATGCCTACTCAACCTACGCCCTAGAAAAGAAACACTCTAGAGGAGGTAGACATGAGAGTAGATTAAGTGTTGTATAGAAAAACGGGGCACCATTGGTGCCCCGTTTTGACATGACTGAAGTGCGATATTACTTCTTGCGGCAGTATTCTGCGATCACGTACATCGACTGACCACCATTTGCCTTACCCGAAACTAGCTTTGGATCATCGCCAAGGCTAATACCACGAATCACGGTACCTTGCTTGATTACTTGATTAGTGCCTTTTACTGGTAGGTCTTTAATTACTGTTACATCGTCACCTTTCTTAAGTTCAGTGCCGTTACAGTCAACCGTTTTATCGTCAGCAGACATCCCTTTCATTGCCCAGTTCATTTGCTCTTCTTCCATGTACATCATGTCAAGAGCATCTTGAGCCCAGCTTTCTGTGTTTAGGCGAGTGAGTTGGCGCCATGCCGTCACTTGTACAGCAGGAACCTGGCTCCACATGCTTTCGTTTAGACAACGCCAGTGGTTAATGTCTTTTGGCTCATCGATCTCACCCAGACACTTATCACAAACCATGATGGCAGTATCAACCGTCACATTACCGTGAGGTGGGACAGCGTATGCAGTTAGTTGAGATTCAGAAGAACACAGTTCACATTTTGACTCGCAGCGCGCAAGCAGAGTAGCTTCAATAGACATAAGGACTCACCTTAGTAATGTTATTTTGTGGCGGTATTATCCACTTTATCCTGAGAAATAAAAGGGTGTTAGCGAATTAAAGACTAGATTTTACAATACTCCAACCTGATTAAGGTGAAGATGTAAAATATTCGCTAAATAAATAATACGGAAGTATAAAAGACACTATTGATTGTTTTGGCTTATGAATTGGTTGTGTCAATTCCTACAACGATTACAAGCCTAAAAGAGGTAAATGTAAAGAGAGGGTGGCTAGAACATAGCCCTCTAATTTACAGAGGGCCTGTCGTTAACGTTCGACAATCTGGACAATATGCTCTTTTGAAATACTCATTTCTTTACCATCCATGTCTTCATATTCGTACATACCCGTTTCCTCGTTCAGGTCTGGTTTACCGTAAGAGGTAATAATTTTCCCTTCATTTGTCGACATCAGATATTGGCTACTTCCGCATGCAGAAAGAAGTAATACAGTGGCAATAACAGTCAATACGCGCATAGAGTTTTCCTTTTAAACAAGTGAGTTAGGCAAAGACATCGATTTAACTATAGCAGAGGAAATATGAGTGGGTTTGAATAGAATTGAAATGAAAAAGCCCAGTAGAAACTGGGCTTTGGTAGGAAGGGTGTTGCGATTACTTCAAAACAGAAGTGTTAGTGACACCTGTTAGTGCGTCATCCATTAAGAAGTCAGTGTTTTCCATCTGCATCTCTACATGATGATCAATATCAGACAAAGTGCCATTTGGCGAAGCAAAAGTACTGTGCGATGCAGTAGCATTAAACTGTACAAAGCTCGCAGTTGCATTCACAGTAGTGTCCGTACTGTTCACAGTCTTCAACCCTAGCTTATTAGCAAGCGGTTCAGTACCCGCGAATGGTGCATTTGGAACGCTGTTTGGTACTGTGCTATCGCCATCCACTTCTGTCATAAAGAATGGTGTCGTTAGCGAACCAGATGCCACTAAATCTGAAGCGTTTGTGAACGGATCGACAGTGTCTAGTGTAGTCTGTGCTGCATAGATAAATTGTGAGAAACCTGCTTCTAGCGCTGCTACTTGAGCTTCCGTTGCCGCAGCCTCAAATGCTTCGTAACATGTTTTATCTTCTAGATCCGCACATGATGCATCAGCGTAATTCGCATAGTCTTTTGATGCTGCATAAGCGAGGTTATGTTTGATCTGAGGGCCGTAATTGTCTGAACCCAGTAACAAATTACCAATTTGTCCACCAGAGTTCTGTACTGATGCAGAACTAAAGGTGTACAGCGCATCCGCAGTAGAGCTGCCCAGTGTATTGTTTGCTGCTGCGACGGCAGATGTAGCTACAATACCGCCAAGTGAATGACCTAGCATTTTGACTTTTGAACCCGTCATTGGGTTGAAGCCTTGCAGAGGACCTCCAGCTAAAAGACCGCCTTGAGCAGATACTACTAAGCTAGCGCGCAAACCTAACACATCCAGAACACTCTGACGTAGGTTGTCACGCGCAACGGCTAAGTTGGAAAGATTTAGATAAGCCAGTACATTCGCATTTGCGGAACGTTGTTCATCTAAGCTGCGCGTACCATGAATAGGTAAGTCAATAGCGATAACTGCCACACCTGCTTTTACCATATTGAACGCGAACGCGTACGCATTCTCTTTCGCAGAGGTGATGCCGTGTTGATAAATCACAACGTCTTTCGCGACGCCAGATTTAGGTGTGAAGACCAGTACTTCGACATCTTCAACCGATTTCACTACGGGAACAGGCGAGTAGCGAGTAATGATACGCTCACTATCAAGCTGGGTACCATCGGTAAGAGTAAGCTTAGCTCCAACAAGTTTTAGCTGCTCTGTAGGATCTGTAGCAAGCTTTGTCACATCAACAGGATCATTTGCAAAAACGCCTGTTGATAGCTGCTGAACCATGTTTGCTTGCTCGTTCGGATCCGCTAATGCTGCGCTTAGCTTCGCTAGGCTTGGCATCGCAGATACCATTGGTTGCATGTTCCAGCTTGCGCCTTTTTCCAAGTAATGAGGCAGTCTTACCACACCTTGTGTCACGCTTACATCGGCACCTGATTGCATGTAAAGGCCTTTAATTGCCGTTTTAGCTGCGTCTAGATCGCTAATGTATTTACTAAAGTCATCGTCAGAGTCTAGCGCAGTGCTAAAGTCTTGGGTTTCACCGAGCGTTATTGTGTAGGCCGTTGATAAGTCTACTGAACCTTCGTTTGAGTCATTTTTGTAAACGGTATTTAGTGTGTTTGCGCCAGTAGAAAAACCAGTAGCGGTTACTCCTTTGACTGCCGCTAACGTATCACCTACAGACTGGGTACTGAACCATGAGGAGTAAACGATGTCGTTAGGATTAACTTGAGCTAGACCAAAAATGCCTTCAACCGCCTGAGTGACTGCTTGAACAGAAGCAAGGTCGCCAGTTTCATAAACGATTTCTTTCGATTTACCAGTCGCATAACTTGCTGATGTACCAATTGGCTCACCATTCACGTCAGTAACATCTTGTGTAACCGCAAAAATGTACTCGCTTGACTCATCAAGTGCAGCCAAGAACTGGATGTATAGAGAGCTACCTTTTGCTTGAACTACGTAGTCCTGATTCTGAACGAGTACCTCTTCGATTGGGTTAGATTTACCGTCCCACTCGGTTAAGCGTTGGTTAATCTTGATGACTTTAACACCAGACGACAGCATGCCCGTTGCAAAACCGTCGCCGTTGAAGTTAAGAACGATTGGCATAGACGTTGACCATCCATCCATCGTGTTCATTGAGGCTCTAGGGTTGGTTAAAGCATCATCGCCATCAGTTGGCAGACCAAGCGTACCATCGCTTGTGTCCATTAATAAGTAAGACGGTGCCGGTACATCTGCGTTCGCTCCTTGAAGCGTAAAACTGATGGATGTTTCGCGATCAAGCAATGCTTGGACTTCATCTTCAAATTGAACTTTGTCGGAAGTACCAGAGCTGGAGGTATCATCACCACAACCAGCAAGAAGGATTGCAGAACAAAGCATTGATAATTTAAACGTGTGTTTCATTGGTTTACTCCGTAATCCCATTATTTGAAGGTGTAGTTCATCTGTACCGCGCTGATGTAAGCAGTACCTTCTGAGTCAAACTTAATCTCTTCACCCAGAGCATTTGTCTCAGTGAAAGAGCCTGATTTACTCTTAACAAGTGCAAAGCCTGCATCGAAAGTTAAATTCTCACTCATTGCGTAAGTTAGGCCCGCGCTGTACCAAAAACGGTCACTGTCAGGAATACTCAATGTCGCTTCACCTGCTTGTTCGTCGTACGCAAAGCCTGCACGGAATGTCCAGTCTGTATTAAGTTTGTAAGTTGCACCAATGGAGTAGCGATTGTTGTCTTCATATTTCTCAGGTTTAAAGAAACATACTCCGTCATTACATTCGTTACTGGTCGCTTTTAGTTCTTTAAATGTGCTCCAGTCGGTTTGTTGCCAGCCGTAATGTACAGCCCATTGTTCATTCAGTTGATGGAAAGCCGATAATTCGATAATTGAAGGGAGAGAGATTTTTAAACGGCCATCAACTTTTGGTGATGAAGCTCGACCAGAGTCGTAACTACTAAACTCACCGTCATCAAAATCTAGATCAACCTTAGAGCGGTAGCCAAAGCCAAAACGGTTGTTTTCATTTAGCTCAAATAAAGCGCCGACATTCCATCCCCAAGCGAAAGTTTCACCTTCCATGCCGACAAGGTTATCGGACTTATTACCACCTAAAATACCGGCGAGTGCGCCTTTGTGGCGAGTCAGCTCTGCTTCAGCGTATACTAGGTTGATACCACCACCGACACTGAAAGACTCGTTGATACGGTAAGCGACATTAGGGTTGATGTTTACTGAAAGTAGGGAAGTGTCACCCGCCATATCACCTGCGGAAATATCATTTGGATAGTCAGTGGCAACACCGTATGTTGTGAACATACCGATGCCCCAAGCCCAGTTATCATTGATAGGGCTGATGTAATAACCTGCTGGCACGATCTGTAAAGGGGCGACATCTTTCGCGTGTTCATTGTTTACAGTGTCGTACACATCGACTTCAGGGTCGATGATAGATAACGCGCCCGAAAATTGAGCTTCTTTGAAAAGTGTCATTGCTGCAGGGTTACGAGCAAGGACGCTGGCATTATCTGCGACAGCCCCTTCACCTGAAAATGCTCGACCAAGACCAGATGCCGAATGTTCAGCTACCTGGAAGCCCGCTGAGTGGGCATTACACGCAAACAATATTGAAATTGTAAGCAGAGAGCAGTGCTTCTTGTTCATCCTTGACCCTCCTAGGGTGTCATAATGCTGGACCGAAGTCCTTGTAATTGTTGTGTGGTACTTACACCAATTGTTAATACGCGAAATACAACGGTGATGTAAATGTAATGTTAATTGTATGTTTAATAACTTGTCAAAGTTTGAGCGTATTTTGCGTTTTAAATATGATGCATAGGTCAAACGATGGCTTGTAAGGGCATGTATTATCGTTATATTTTTGAAGAGAATGGTACGACCAGAATTGTTTTGCGAGCTTTATAGTTAAATAACGATCAAATCAAGAGATAGCTCGCTTTGCTGTTTCTTCACTTCACAGGCATAATTCGCGCTCGCTATGTAGTTATTCAATAGACGCAATAGGAGCCGCATTGGAATTACTGAATGTTGAATTTTTAGGTCGTTCGCTAAGGCTCGAAGGATCGATGGCTGGGTGGCAGCAGTTATATTGGGATAATACGTTGGTGTCTCAAATCGATGCCAGTGACAATACCGCAGAGACTTGTCTACACCAGTTTAGGCTCTCTGCGGGTGAGGAAATCCTGAACTGTCATTTAGAGTGTTCTTTAACATGGCAACCGTTTGAATTGAGTTACAAGGTCACAATTAACGGTGAGCTCGTCAACGAAGGTTGTCGAAATGAAAAAGACATCGAGCGCCAAGTGCCAGAAGTTACGCCACCATCCGAAAAGCGTTTAAGTATAATAGGTCTCGTATCTCTTGGGATGAAAGCACTTAAAAGTGCGAAAGTTATTAAAGTGGCGTTAGCGTCTGCAAGTCTCGCTGCATATTCTTGGCTATTTTCCATCGAGTTCGCGCTAGCGTTGATCGCTTGCTTGGTTTTCCATGAATATGGTCACATTAGAGCGATGAAGTATTTTGGAATGAAGACCAAAGGGATCTATTTGATTCCATTCCTAGGTGGTTTGGCGCTAAGTGACGAAAAGATAAACACGCGCTGGCAGGATGTGGTTATCTCAATCATGGGACCATTTTTCGGTTTAGTACTTAGTATTGTTTTTACTTTGCTTTATTGGATGACTGGTGAGGTGATCTTCGCTGGGCTTGCTGTGTTTAACGCCTTGTTAAACCTATTTAATCTGCTGCCTATTTTACCATTAGATGGTGGCCATGTGCTCAAAAGTATTACCTTCTCAATGAATACTTGGGTCGGGTTAGTTGGCAGTATTGCGACCGCTTTATTAGGCATTTTTATCAGTTACTATTTCGGTCTGACGTTGCTAGGGTTTTTATTGTTAATGGGAATGTTGGAAGTGGTGATGGAATGGAGAGCTCGACATCAAAGCCATTTATTGCCATTAACCCGTTATGGGCAACTATTTTCACTTGCTTGGTACTTGGTCTCTGTCGGAGGTTTTGTTTCTATCATCTGGTATTTTGCCACTCTCGGAGATAGTTTGTTAAGTTTGCCGCTACAGATATTGGGCACTTGATTAGAATCATTAAAAGCTCCCTAGGGAGCTTTTTTATTTGGCAAGCTTAAGTAGTAGACGATAGTAGCAATGAATTAGCCACATCTTGGTGCTTTCGCGTTATACGCAGGCAGCTTATTTATGGTTGCTTGTAAATCTTTAATGCGCGTACTGTGCGATGGGTGGGTTGAGAAGAATTCAGGTGGTTGAGAACCACCTGATGCAGCACTCATATTTTTCCATAAATCGACACTTTGACGTGGGTCGAAACCTGCTTTTGCCATGAATTCCAGCCCGACAATATCAGCCTCAGATTCCTGAGTACGACCGTATGGCAAAATAACACCGTATTGGACACCGACACCAAGTGCCGCCATCGTCATTTGTTGATACTGTTTGTACTCGGAAGCTCCAATGGCAACGTTTGCTAGAGACAACCCGGCATTTGCTAACTGACTTTGTGAAAGACGTTCATTACTGTGGTCAGCGAGGACGTGAGCGACTTCGTGACCAATAACTGTTGCCAACTGATCTTGGTTTTTCGCGACATCTAAAAGCCCGGTATACACGCCGATCTTCCCACCTGGTAGAGCAAACGCATTGACTTGTTCACTATCAAAAACAACGACTTCCCAGTCTTTAAATCCAGATTGAGCGGGAATGGTGTCAGTGATGTGTTTGGCAACGCATTGAACGTAGGCATTCGTTTTGCGATCTTTGCTGATTGGGATATCTTTCTTCATTTGTTCGAAAGATTTAGCGCCAAGCGATGACATTTCCTGATCTGAAAACATCAGGATCTGGTTGCGACCCGTCGGTGATGCGCTACACGCTGTTAAACCCGCGATAGTTAAAAGAGCAGAGGCTTTCATCCATACCTTCATAACAGGCTCCATTTAATTTTTTGTTTTGAAGCAATAGTATATACCCAAATAGTAACATGATGCATGGATCAAGTTATTCATCTGATTAATAAAGAGGGTGAGATGTTACGTCTTGAAGTTATGCCCAAGTAGCGTCTATGCTAGCTTCCTAGCACATCGTTACAACCTAACAAACCAGTTTGTGAAACTAAGAGTAAAACAATGAGTATATGGAAAAAGCCCGTAAGCATAGAGATTCTGAATGCCACGTCAAAAAATACCCTGATCGAGCACCTACAAATTAAATATACAGATTTCACTGACGACTCCCTTACAGCAACCATGCCCGTATGCAGCTTTACTCATCAACCTTTAGGAATGCTTCACGGTGGTGCATCAGTCGTGCTCGCAGAAACATTAGGCTCATTGGCTGCAAACTTCTCTGTCGATGAAGGCAGCTACTGCGTCGGTTTAGATATTAACGCGAACCATGTGCGAGCCATGCGAAGTGGTCATGTGATTGGTACGGCAAAACCGCTTCATCTGGGTATTTCAACGCAAGTGTGGCAAATCGATATCACTGATGAGCGAGGCCGTTTAGTGTGTACCAGTCGCTTGACCATCGCTGTGAAACAACACAAAACAAAGTCGGTATAAACTAAGATGGTGATTGAGTTTTCATTAGGAAAAATCATTGCAACCCAGCGTGAAATAGTGATTAAGCTCTCCGGTAGTGCAATGGTAACCTTGCAAGCGCAAACCGATGCAATTCAGTTGCTGGGTAGAGGAGCGAACGTTGTTTTATCTCATGGAGCAGAGTGCAAATGGTCTATCAAGCTGGACAACGAGGAACAACTGGCTGAACTTTCGCGAGAAATTGGTATCGATATTCAATAATCTATAGTGTGATGTTTGCACTTTTTGGTAAAAATGAGGAAACTTAGCTTATCGACAACAAGATAAGAATTTCCTCTTTATGAGTAGCCCTCGTTTACGTGTTCAGTTCGAAACACTGTTTGAAAAATTTTCTGGTCACGATACGGACGTTCAGCTCGAAGACATCACCGAAGCGTTGTTTTGTACACGTCGTAATGCTCGTATTGTTCTAAATAAACTTGAAGAAGAGGGCTGGATTGAGTGGCATCCGGCAGCGGGTCGAGGAAAACTTTCGAAACTCGTTTTTAAACGTAATCGAAGCGACGTCAGCGAAAACCTCGCCAGGCGTTATCTCGATGAAGGGAAAATCGGTCAGGCTCTAGATGCGCTTGATAACGATGCGGCACGATTGACGCAGGTTATCCAAGGTTATCTAGGGCTTCAACATCGACAGGGCGAGCAGGTCGTGCGTTTGCCTTATTATCGACCATTGTCGATGTTAAACCCGCAGAAACCGATGCGGCGTTCTGAACAGCACATCGCCAGACAAATTTTTAGCGGACTCACTCGCCTTGATGAAAATGAACAACTTCAACCAGATTTAGCCCACACGTGGGAAGCAATTTCTGATACACATTGGCGTTTTTATCTTCGTCGTGGAGTACGCTTTCATAACGGTGAACCGTTAACAACTAGTTGTGTTCTTGAAAGTGTGCTTGCGTTAAATAGCTTGAACTTGTTTTCTCACATAAAGCGGGTGTCTTCACCACAAGAGTGGACCGTTGATATTGAGCTCGTCCGTCCTGATCGCTACCTTCCTCTGGCTCTGAGTGAGTCGCAAGCAAAAATTTTGCTACCGAGTGCTTTGCGTTCTGAAAGCTTCGATAGACAACCGATAGGGACAGGGCCGTTCCAAGTTAAAATGAATGATGATAAGCGTCTTATTTTGACTGCTTTTGATGGCTACTTTGGTTTTCGCCCTTTACTTGACCAAGTGGAGGTGTGGGTAATCGATGAAGCCTATTCTTCAATGGTTTATCCAAGCCTGTCAAAGCCGAAGATGGATAAACAAGGTTCATCCGATGAAGTCGAGCTGGACCCTGGCTGTACATTCCTATTACTAAACAAAAACACCGGAATTGCAAAAGATCCACGTTGGGCAGAGTTCCTCTCGCAAACCCTCAACAGTCACCAGATTTACGCGCATGTTCCACAAGATAAAGTGATGGAACTGGGAGTATTGCAAGCCTTTGGCCTTAAGCCCGGTTGGATTGATCTCAGGCCAGCGGAAGCGGGCAGCGTACCACAGGCTAATAAGGTAATTTCCGTAGCGTATCAGAAAAAGCATCCGATGTTTCCAGTAGTTGCCAAGGCCATCAAGACACTCTTAAAACCGCACGGTATAGAGGTTGAGTTTATTCGTTATGATTCTCAACCGCCCGCGCCTGGGGAAGTGGATATCTGGGTGAAAGCTATGGGCATTGCAACGAACCGAAATGACGCGTTGGCGGGCTGGCTCCTGGATTACAGTGATATTGAGAAGTTCAGTTCAGGTTACGATTTTAGTGAATGGGCTAAACTTGTCGATCAATGGCGTGCCGGCATGCACACAGACTTTCCTGCGCGTGAGCTAGGACGACAGTTAGTAAAAAGCTGTCAGGTGATTCCTATGTTTCACTGCTGGCTAGGCGTGAATAAAGACCACAGCGGTGCGTTACAAAATGCAAAGTGTAATGCCTTAGGTTGGTTTGATTTTAATAATGTATGGGTCAAACCGGATATAGAAAGTAACCATGGCGAAACCGAATAAAAAAACAACCGACGAAAACCGTCGATATCTTTTGCTCTAAATGTAAAACTCAACTATTTAAGTACCGTAAAGGCGGGAAAGGCGCACTGGTTAAATGCTTCAAAGAGCGCATTGTTGACGATTTCACACAAACCCCATGTATTTGCCCCGCTTGCGGACAAGAGTTTGCAAGAGATACTTTAGTAAGAGGAACCCCCGCTTACAAAATGATTGGCGGCAAAGTGACGATGAAATAATAAAGGGCTAGAAAATGAGTATGAAACATGACTATTGCATGGTTTTAAGTACAACCAGTAATGAAAAAAATCGAGATCAGATCATTAAAGGTTTGCTAGATGCTCAATTAGCCGCGTGTATTCAAACGATGCCTATTGAAAGTCACTATGTGTGGAAAGGGGAGATTTGTACTGACAACGAATGGTTGCTGGTGATCAAAACTCGTCGAGAACTTTATGAATTGGTGGAAGAGAAAATAGAAAACCTGCACGAATACGAGGTCGCTCAAATCGTACAGGTTCCAATTGTTGATGGGTTTAACCCTTATTTAGAATGGTTGAGAGAATCGACGTTGAGCCGACATTAAGAATAACGACAACACTGCACCAACGGTATCGCACAACATATCTTTCTGGGCGTCCCATATGTCACCTTGCGAGCCCAGAAAGGCAATTCCCTCATCGCCACCAGCCAACTCCGCATACCACCATTCGATAATCTCATAGCCAGCAGCAAGTGACATGATAGCAAACAAAGCAAACCAGCAAGAGAACGCTTTGTTGAACCGTTTTTTGTTTATCAAGTATTCAGCGATCGGATATGCGTAAAGGCCAATTGAAAAGTGCGCAACGCGATCAAAATTATTTCGCTCTGAACCAATCATGTCGTTAAACCAGTCAAACGGCACTTCGGAGAACGTATATTTCGCACCGATAGTGTGCAAACAGAGCCAGATGAACATTAAAAAGTAAGCCGTATTACTGAACTGATAGCGAATCGAAATCGCCCAAATAGCAACAAGAATACCAATCGCCGGGATAATCTCCGCAAACCAAACTGCACGTGAGTTAGGTTCCAACGCAGAAAATAAAAACACGATGGCATAAAAAATCGTTAATCCTAAGAGTGTCGAGGTGCTTTTCATAGAGTTATTTGATCCTTCAATTTATCTTACAGTGGGACTCCATAGATTGTGTTAATGATTGCACTTAATTGAACGGTGTGCAATTGATATTTTAATGGGTTTTTTGATCACTGAAAATGTTGATTTATTGGCAAACTGCTCAACATTAAAACGTTTGCGCGTGCACTTTTCATTAAAGTTTGATTTACAACATGCCCATCCATAGAATCCATGATTCAGTCTAATAAAAAAGAAGTAAAGCCATGAAACTGGAAACTGTCGATTATCTTGCTGACGATGCTGCTCAACAGTTCGTTACCTCTCTACGAGAAACGGGGTTTGGTGTGTTGAAAAACCACCCGATTCCACAAGAGCTTGTAGAGTCAATTTACAAAAACTGGCATGAGTTTTTCTGTTCAGATCAAAAGAATGATTTTCACTTTAACGTAGACACCCAAGATGGCTACTTCCCACCTTCTGTGTCTGAAGTGGCGAAAGGGCACAAAGTGAAAGACATCAAAGAGTACTTTCATGTTTACCCTTGGGGGCAGATCCCAGAGCAGCTTAAAGCTGAAATCTTAGAGTACTACGAGCGTGCCAATGCATTTGCTCAAGAGCTATTAGGTTGGGTTGAAGCGTACGCACCTAAGGACGTTCAAGAGAAGTTCTCTATCGCGTTGTCAGAAATGATCAATAACAGTGACAAAACATTACTACGCGTGCTTCACTACCCACCGATGACAGGCGAAGAAGAGCCAGGCGCTATTCGTGCTGCTGCGCATGAAGACATTAACCTGTTAACGGTTTTGCCTGCTGCTAATGAACCTGGACTGCAAGTAAAGAGTAAAGAGGGTGATTGGATCGATGTACCATGTGACTTCGGGAACTTAATCATCAACATTGGTGATATGCTTCAAGAAGCGTCAGGTGGTTATTTCCCTTCAACGACTCACCGTGTAATCAACCCTACGGGTGGCCGTCAAGAAAAGTCACGTATCTCATTACCGTTGTTCCTGCATCCAAAGCCGGAAGTGGTGTTATCTGAGCGCTACACTGCACATAGCTACCTTATGGAACGTTTACGTGAGCTAGGGGTTATTTAACCTTTACGTGATCTCCTTACAAAGGCCGATGGTGAATGACTATCGGCCTTTTTGCATTTATGCTACAAAGTGGAAACTATGTTTTTTGTGCCGTGAATGGGGCCCTAAACTCGTGTCAGAGAGGATGAATGGAAGGACAACGTACTGTCAATAGTATTGAGCCTCATGCAATAGAAAATCCGCTGCTTTGGCCAATGTTAGAAATTCTGAGAAAACAGCCCTCTAATTGGAAAGTGCACACCTTGGCAAGCTCGTTGGGTGAACAAGGTTATATTTCAAAGCTGGACGACTCTCCCGATAAGGATTTATTCAAAAGAAATTTCCTGATCATGAATGCATTATATCAACTGCAAGACACTCTGTATCCGGATAGTTGGCTTCAAGTCGAAGCCATGGATATTCAGCTCATGTCTTCGATGGAAGCTTTGAGGCATAAGATCGATATTCATGATCCTTTGCGTGAGTATTACTTAGATTGGCGCAATTACGAAGCGGATGAAGATGAAGTGCGTCGACTGTTGAATGAATTTTGGACAACTTATCAAAAGTTCATCGGTGGTTCGTCAGTAGCCAGCGTAGATAAGACAAAGGCACTGTCACTATTTGAACTTAACACTGACGCTACGCCTGCGGAAATTAGAAAACAATGGCGAAAACTCGCGCTTCGTTGGCATCCTGATCGAGAAAATGGCGATGCAGAAAGATTTAGAGTTCTTTGTGAAGCGTGGAATGTACTGAGAAACGAATGATTCGCTAAGAATAAAGATAAAGGAAGGCAGCTAACTATAGCTGCCTTTTGATTGAACTGTCTCTGTCAGCGTATCAAAACTAGCATGATGACTTAAACTGAGATTTTCGCATGCGGTTGAGGGCAGCCATAACGTCTAGTGTGCGTGGTTTGGCTAAGTCGCCTTGCTTAGGAAGAGCGGTATGCCACTCACCAGACAGCATTTCTTCAATCTCCTTCGCCGGATGATTACACCAACCTGGAAGTTGAGCAATTTGGAACCATAACCAGCCAATTGTGTTGACTTCATCGGCTGACTCTATCTGTTCCAAAGCGCTAAGATCAGTAAACTCTTTACCAAATCGAAGTGACTCTTTGCCTTTCGCATTCACACGGAACTTGCCGTCAGTCAGAATATTCATCAACGCAACGCGGTTCAGTGCTCGAGGTGGGAAGGTCTGTAAACGTTCTTCTGACTCGTTATGGCGTTGAGTAGGGTGCTGAGCGATAACTTCTTTCGCTTTTTCAGTCACATCAACGGCTTGGTAGTCGTGCATTTGAATGACGGTATCGGCAACGTCTAAGTAGTCGCCCGACCCACCCATAACGATAATGGTAGAGATATCAAGATCATCTCGTAATTGACCAATGCGGTCGACGAGAGGAGTAATTGGCTCATCACCTTTTGCCACCAATGCCTGCATACGCTCATCTCTAATCATGAAGTTGGTAGCAGAAGTATCTTCATCAATCAATAATGTGCTTGAACCGGCTTCAATAGACTCTTGAAGCCAAGCGGCTTGCGACGTTGAGCCTGATGCGTCTTGAGTAGAAAAGTCCGCCGTATCTTTACCCATTGGTAAATGGTTGATGTAGTTCGACAGGTTCAAGTGGTGTACGCATCGGCCATCTTCGGCACGAATCTTCATAGCCTTGTTATCGGCAACAATGTATTCGCGACCATCTCCTGGAATATGATCGTAAATTGAACGCTCTATTGCATTTAATAAGGTAGATTTACCGTGGAAGCCGCCACCTACGATCAGTGTGATACCTTTTGGAATTCCTAATCCTGTGACATGGCCCTTGTTTGGCGCATGTAAAGTGACTTGTAGAGATTCAGGGGCTTTAAACTCAACGGCTTCTTTCATAGGAAGGTCGCAATTACCTGCAATTCGAGGAAGGATACTGCCGTTTGCGACAAACGCGACTAAGTTATTGGCCTCCAACTGTTCTCGCAGGGCATCTTGGTCTTCAACAACTTGGCAGTGCTTAATTAAAGCGGCTTTGTCGAGTTCACGCTCTAAAGTTGCTCGACGGATAAACTTAGGCAGGTGGAAAGTCAGTATGTTGTTGGCTTTTTTCCCCAATACTGAACGACCTTCGGCTGGTAAGTTAACTCGAAAACGCAGTTCAATACCTTCTTCAGTAAACAACACCGCGGTGCTATCCAGTACAGTTTGGCCTGTCAGTGAAATTGATACTGAGTTTTCTTGTTTAGCAAACTGTTCAAAACTACGCGCAATAAAATCACGTGCAGCTCTTTGAAATGCAGGAGACTCGTCTCTTAGCCACTCAAGACCAGTCAAAGACCATGCGCGAGTCGCACGAAAACGTGACGCCGATGCATAAGGGTCACCCTGTACATGATCGATAAACAAAGTGAAATCAGTGAAGTCGTATTGACCTTTGATTTGCTGATAAGCTCGATAGTTCTGCTTTTCAATTTTCTTAAGCGTGGCAGTCAACTGATCCATGAAGATATTAGCCTTTTAATAGAAGCGGGCGGCGATTATAGAAACCACCGCCCTCATAGTAAAGAGAATGCTTAGGAAGAGTAGGCGTATTGCCCGCCAGAAAGGCGCTGATTAAACAAACTTTGCTCAAATTCATTACAAGGCATAGGTTTACCATAAAGAAAACCTTGTCCGATATCACAGCCCTCACCAATGAGAAACTGCTCTTGTTGGGGAGATTCAATGCCTTCGATCACGACTTGGAGTTCCAGTTTTTTCGCAATGTGTATGATAGAACAAATTATCGCGCGATCATCGTCCGACTTTTCCATTTGCTGGACGAAGCTTTTATCAATTTTGATGGCATCAAATGGATATTTCTTTAAATAGCTGAACGAGGCATATCCTGTACCAAAATCATCAAGTGACAATGTCACACCAAGTTTGTGCAACTTATTTAACGTTGTGCGTGCTACTATTTCATCGGCAATTAGAGCGCTCTCGGTTACTTCGAGTTCGAGAAAGTGTGCTGGCAAATGGAAAGTGTCGAGTAGGTGTTGCACTTGTTCTGCAAAATTTACGTTTTGTAATTGAATGGGAGAAACGTTGACGGCAATTTTGAAGTTATCGATTAACTCAGACCATTGTTTCGCTTTGTCTATCGCGGTACGCAGAACAAAAGAGCCAACTTCAAAGATAAGCCCGTTTTGTTCGGCCATATGTATCAATGCTTCGTTGGAAACGTCGCCAAGTATTGGATGTCTCCAGCGAAGCAAGGCTTCTGCGCCAATCCATTTACGTGTTTTGGAGTCTACTTGAGGTTGAAAGTACAACACTAAATCGTCGTTACGCACCGCTTGTAAAAGGTAACTTTCCAGTTCATTGTGACTATTGAGATCCGCCGAATGATTTTCTCTAAAATAACTAAAAGGTTCGCCGGATTCTTTACATAGAAGCATCGCGTAACATGCATGTTGAAGGATACGCTTAGCATTGCTGCAATCTTTGTAAGCTTGAACTATACCGATGTACGTGTGCAAATGTATTTCTGTTTTGTTGAAGACAAATCCATCTACGCTAATTTTAGTGATATCATCTAATAGTTGATTTAACCGAGCTTCAATATCCTCTCCCCAAATCAATAAAACCATGTCATTCGAACTTGGTCTACCAGTGATAAATCCGCTAGCACCGTGTCTGGTTAATCTGGAGTGAAATTCTTTTAAAATGTTGTCAAAGACCTCGAACCCGTGCCTGGTCTGAATACTGCGAGCGTTACTAAAACCAATGTTGATGACCACAAGCGATTGCTGATCACTATCAAGGGACTGTAAGGTGTATTGGACAATGTTCTCAAGTGCAGAGCGATTTAGAAATCCAGTTCCCTGATCATGTGTTTTTTGGTAACTCACTTGTTTTTCCGCGGCTTTACGGCGATCAATTTCTTGTGTTAAGGAGTAACTTAACTGGGCTAAATCCGTGGTACGATTTTCAATTCGACTCTTTAGCTCGGTGTTAAGTCGCTGAAGTTTATGTTGTTGGTACACAACTGAAAGCTGTGCTTCGATTGAATCTTTGAAAGTTTCAAGCAACTGACGGTAACTATCGTTGTACTCGTTTCTCTCAGAGTCAAGCATACAGATTGTTCCAAATGTCTCCCCATTTGGCCAGAATAGCGGTAAGCCGCAATAAGAAATCATGCCTAGTTTGATGTCTGGGTTATTTTGCCATTCTTCATCTTCAAGCGCATTGGGGATTACAAGCTCGCCTTTCTGTTCTATAACTTGCTCGCAATACAAACCGTTACCAAGCAGCTCTGCATCGCCAGTACGATAAGGATTACCTAGAGTTTCGCTAGATGTATTTACTTCTATGCGATCTGGATGGATACGCATAATTAATGTGGTAGGTACGTGTGTTATT
Organism: Vibrio sp. 1401; assembly: GCF_033340295.1. Taxonomy (NCBI): domain Bacteria; kingdom Pseudomonadati; phylum Pseudomonadota; class Gammaproteobacteria; order Vibrionales; family Vibrionaceae; genus Vibrio; species Vibrio sp. 1401. Next base: position 27,382 of record NZ_JAWOWF010000034.1, on the reverse strand, counting down.
TGAGCCAGTAAGTTGACGATTTCCTGCCAACTTCTTCGCATAGACTCAGGGATTTCGTAGTCTAATGTTTGCAATCTCCCCATATAGGTCATCCTTTACGTGGTTTCACTTCCTGTGAATTAAAAATGCAGACTGCTCTATTTTGTTCTCGCTTTTTAATTAAGTATAGGGTGGCTAGGGCTCGAAACAAAAAAAAGTCCTGAAAAGTGTTCAGGACTAGGAATAGTTGTCACATATCTCATCCTTGAAACAGGTAACAAGTATCAAGGCTTAAGCGACATTAACGATTCAATAGAAATGTCTTGCGAATAGTCGACATCTTCAAAGTTAAAGCCATTGAGCTTCATAAACTCATCTTTAAAACCTTGGTAATCACCAATCTCTTTAAAGTTTTCAGCATTCATCTGTTCTAAAAGAGCGTGGACTTCTTGTTGAACTTGCGGTTCAAGTTCCAAGTCATCTATTCGAATCAAGCGTTCGCCGTCAACTGGCACTTTCTCTTGATCGTATAACTTCGTAGTAAACAGTCGCTGCATTTGTTCAATACAGCGTTCGTGAGTACCTTTTTCCTTCATCACTCGATAAAGCGCTAACAGGTAAGGGCTTAGAGCAGGGATGAATACACTGGCTTTCGTCACCAACGCCTTACACACGGTTGCGTAAGCACCGCCGTCAAAGTTGGCGAGTTTGAGGTTTAATAAATGACTGGTTTGGTGTAAATCGATTTTCGCTCGACCTAACGTACCATCGAGATAAATTGGGTGCGTAATGTCAGGGCCCATGTAAGAAAAGGCGATGGTTTTGCAGCCGTTTGCGATAGAGTCGTTATTGATGAGTGTGTCAATCCAGCTTTCCCAGTCTTCGCCGCCCATTACTTTAATGGTGGCATTGGCTTCCTCTTCTGTTGCAGGCGTTAAGGTGGTTTCTATCCACTTATCGTTCTCCAGCATGATAGAAGCGCCAGTGACAGGTTCACCAATAGGTTTAATGACACTGCGCAAAAACTCATCAGATTCAGGTTTAGGTCGAACACCGGTTGCCAAGCTATAGATGACTAAGTCAACTTCACCCTCAAAGTACGTTTCAATGGCTTCAATCACTTGATTGCGCACCGAACCAGAGAATGCATCGCCAACAATATTTATTGCGGTACGCCCGGCTTGATTTGCTTCTTGCTTAAAAAAGACGTTGTTATACCAACCCGCACTCCCAACCCCTTTCTCTGAAGGGCCACGCTCAAATGAGACGCCAATGGTATCGGCGTTAGCGCCACCGAACGTTAGGGCTATTCGTGCCGCTAGGCCGAAACCAGAGGAGGCACCAATAATCAAAACCCGTTTTGGGCCTTTTTTGATCTGTGGGGCGTGCTTTACGTATTCAATTTGCTCTTTAATAGATGCATGACACCCTTTGGGGTGCGCAGAGCGAGCAACAACACCTTGAATTAACGGTTCTATTCGCATGTTGTTATCTATCCTCGATGAGTGGAATTGAAAATAGATTAACGTAAAGTTACGTAAAACTTATTGAGCTAGACCATTAAAATTAGAGATGTTTAATTAATTCTTGAGCAACGAAATCAGCGATCCAAGGTTGTGCATCTGGTTTTGGGTGAAGGCCATCATCCATCATCCATTCTGGTTTGGTGACAACATGCTCTAAGAAGAATGGCATCAAGGCAACTTGTTGATGCTGTGCAAGCTTAGGGTAGATATCGTAAAACATATCGCTATAGCGCTTACCATAATTAGGCGGAACCCGAATTTGCATCATGACAACGTCCGCACCAGAATCTTTTATCATGGTAATCATTTTTGAAAGATTCGACGTAATAAGTTTAGGAGGGAAACCTCTTAGGCCATCGTTGGCACCTAACTCAATAAGTACCATGTCAGGGCTATGCTGAGTTAGCAACTGAGGTAACCGTGCTAAGCCATTGCCAGTGGTATCGCCAGAAATGCTGGCATTAATAACTGTTACATCTTGACCATGTTCTGACAACGCATCAGGGAGTAAGCTAGGCCAACTCTCTTCGATCGGCATCTGATAGCCTGCACTCAAGCTATCACCCAAGACAAGTAGCTTTTCGCTCGCATGTGCAGTAGCGGAAAAGCAAAAAAATAGAACTAAGGAAAGTATACGAATCATGCAAACACCTGTACTTAATGCACCTATTGTTCAAGCCAATTTGGTTTCTAAACAAGTCTCTACTAATCAAGAACAATTAACAATCCTCAAAGACGTAAATGTTGACATCCGAAAAGGAGAAAAAATCGCCATCGTCGGAACTTCCGGTGCAGGTAAGTCAACATTGATGACGTTGCTAGCTGGTCTTGATACGCCGACATCAGGCGAAATTACTTTATTAGGTCATGAATTATCAAAACTGGACGATGAAGCACGTGCGAAAATTCGGGCTGACTCTTTAGGTTTCGTTTTCCAAAGTTTCCTGTTAATCCCGAGTTTGAGTGCATTACGTAATGTCACGCTTCCTTGTCTTTTACGTGGTGAAGCCGAAGATGAAGCAAGAGCAGCGGAATTGTTAGCTGCTGTTGGGTTAGAAAAACGTGTCGACCATCTACCAAGCCAGTTATCTGGTGGTGAACAACAGCGAGTTGCGCTAGCGCGTGCATTTATGACACAGCCTGAGCTGTTGTTCGCAGACGAGCCTACCGGCAATCTTGACCATCAAACCGCAGACAAAGTGATTGAGCTGCTATTTGATCTTAATGAACAGCACGGGACAACTCTGATTTTAGTAACACACGATGGTCATCTAGCAAGCCGATGTGACCGTATTTATCGTATGGAGGCGGGTGAGCTTAAGGAGGAGATGTAATGTCTGCAGTATCATCAAGTGAAGCAACATCCACAGAGCAAAACAGTACAACACAGCACTCGTCGAATAAAAGCTTGATACGCTGGAGTTTCGGCGAAATAAGGCAGGGGAATCTTTGGCCTATTAGCGTTGCTCTTATTCTCGTGATTGCGAGTATCTTTGCGCTTTCTGCATTAGCAGAACGAATGGAGCAGGTGATCGTCAAGCAGGGGAAGGACGCATTAACGGCAGATGCGGTGTTTGTGTCTGCTAATCCCATTCCGGACACGTTGTTAGCCTCGACTGAAAGCCTTGAACGTTCGACGATGACACGCTTTGCCACTATGGCATTTAGCGATAATGGTATGCAGCTTATTTCTGTAAGGGCGGTGGATGATAATTACCCTTTAATGGGAGAGCTCGTTCTTGAAAATAATCCAGCCGGTCGCGTTAAAGAGAACCAACTCTGGCTTGATGAGCGGATTATGACTCAACTAAGCGTAAAGCCAGGTGACAGTGTCACGATAGGCGATGCCGAGTTTACTGTATCAGGCGCAGTATTGATGGAACCAGGCTTGAGCTTTAATCCATTTCAGCAAATGCCTTCTGCATACATTCATCAAAGTGACGTAGATAAAACAGGAGCAATTCAAGTTGGGAGTCGAGTTCAATACCGTCTATTTTTACAAGCCGATGATAAAACACTAAAGAGCTTACAAGATGATACGCAGCTTTCTCCGAGCGATCGCTGGCGCACGCAAGATACTGCCAGTCGTAGTAATGAGGTTTTTGAACGCACGACGCAGTATCTGTCGTTGACAGTAGCAATTGTCATCATTATGGCGGCGACAACATTGGTTCTTACTTGTCAAAATTACGTGAACAGCCGGACACAAACTATCGCGATGTTGAAAAGTCTTGGTGCGAGCCGCCGATGGATTGAAAAGTGGTTATTTATTCAAGTCACAATCCTTCTCATTAGTGCCAGTGTCGTCGGTCTATTGTTAGGGAGCGGGCTGGAATATTTATTACGCATTCCACTCAAAGACTTATTACCCGAGCCACTCCCTGGTTACGGTGTCACACCATTTTTGGTGGCATTTATCTCAGCAGTCTTGATTACGGTGCCTGCTCTCGGTATACCATTGTTAGGCTTGATTAAAACTCCCGCGTTAGAAGTGCTAGAGCAGGGTAAAGCGCAACGTTCTTGGAAGCGAATGTTACTTGTTCTAGTTCCCGTTGTTCCACTGCTTTTACTGTATGCAGATAACACCTTAGTTTGGAGCGTGCTCACTGGTATAGCGGTACTGTTTGTGGTACTCGCAGCAGTTAGCGTCACACTCACAAAGCTGTTTGCACGTGTGTCAACCCATCCTGCAATGAAGCTTGCGTTGAGTCGTATCAACCGGACGCCAGTAACCAGCGGCCTACAGTTTGGTGCTTTGGCATTATCTTTGATGTTGCTGTCTATCATTTGGCTTGTGCGCAGCGATATTCTCGCTGATTGGGAGAGAACCTTACCTGCAGACGCGCCAAATGTGTTCGCTTTGAACATTGGTGATTATGAACTCGATAACTACCTAGAAACCCTAGATAAAAATGGAGTTACGCGGTCACAAGCTTATCCAATAATTCGTGGACGACTAACAGAGATCAACGGTCAAAACGTCAAAGAGGTTGAGTACGAAGGAGAAGGTTCTGACGCGATACGTCGAGAGCTAAACCTGACATGGGGGGATAGCCTACCAGAATATAATGATGTGCTTTCGGGTGAATGGACAAACAAAGGGAGTGTATCTGTAGAAGCGGATGTAGCAAATGACTTAGGCATCAAACTCGGTGATACGCTGCGCTTTGTAATAAACAGTCAGAATTACGATGCAGTAGTAGATACCATCCGTTATGTCGAATGGCGTGACATGAAGCCTAACTTTTATTTTATTTTCTCATCTGACGTGATGGCTAATTTACCTGGTTCTTACCTCATCAGTTATAGGATTGAAGAAGGAAATGAAGCGTTGTTGACGTCAATGTCACGTGCTCACCCAACGGTTTCTGTTTTAGATATCCGAACTATGGGCGAGAAAATTCAGGCTTTGATTCAGCAAATCGTATCAGCAATCACCATCCTTGCTCTTTTAGGCGTTGTTGCTGGTCTGCTGCTCATCTTTACTCTACTGAGGTTAAGCTTGTCCCAACGTCAACAAGAGATTCGTTTGTATCGCACATTAGGTTCAAGTAAGAAACGGATCAACACAACCCTGTGGGCCGAGTACGGAATTATGGCGTTGATTGCTAGTGGTGTTGCGGTATTCGCTGCGGAAGTTTGTGTGGCCGCAGTCATGACATATGGATTCGATCTCAATGCACAAATTCACCCCGAATTGTGGATAGCTTTACCGCTTGCAACATTTGTTACGTTGGCACTTGTAGTGATGAGTTTGTTGAAAAGATTGTTAACGCCAGTAAACACTTAATCGCAGCGAGTGTTATCAAGTTTGGAACACTCCATGACACTTTTATTTTAGTTATCCACAAAAACAGTGGATAACTTTTGGGATAACTAAATGGGGTAAAAAGTGGGGTGTTTCTGCAGGCTTTGCGCCATGGGTCTTACAGTGAAATTCTTATTCACATAGACACAAAAAAGTGTCTTCTTAACCATGTCGTCAAGTACTTTTTCGCAAATTTTTTCTACTTTAATGCACTTTACTGGCGCTGTTGGATATTTCGCAAACCCATGAACTTTTTGTGATTTTAATCAAGTCCAAACACGAGTAGAATCCACCGTTAGTAAAGAATTTTCCTTATAAAATTTTTAGTGAAGCAATGAAGTCTGAGTTTCCAAGTTATAAAGATAAGCATATCGCTGTTGTTGGTGGCGGTGTAGCAGGTGCAACAGCAGCAATTCATTTTGCGGAGCTGGGTTTTAAAGTTTCCGTAATAGAGAAGGGCGTATCACTAGTAAATGGTCCACCCATTTGTCATTTGCATGCTGGTGGTAATTTATATCGAGAGATTTCCGAGCAACAGTGCTTAGACTTGTTAGCACAATCTATTGATACTGTTCGCCTGTATCCGCTTTCACTGAATATTCGTCCGACAATCATCGCGGTTCCTCATTCCGATGGTGGAGACCCATCCACACTAATTTCGCGATTAGAGGTTGTGAAAAGTGCTTATCAGACGCTCGTTGATAAAGATGAGAGTAATAAAGTGCTCGGCGAGCCAAGCGAATACTACAAACTGTATTCAAAAGCGGAGCTAGAAGCTCTCGCGCAACGTACTCAACCAAGTCATCCTACAAACTTCGATGAGTGGTGCATTCCTTTTGCTCAACATGCTGATCTTGAAGCGCTAAAGTATCCTGTTGTCGCAGTTCAAGAATATGGTTGGAGTGTTTTTCGCCTCGCCGCAATTGCCAACTTAACACTAGATACGCTTCCTAATGCTTCGGTCTTCACACAAGCAACGTTTAAGCAAGCCGATTGGATGGGGGAACACTGGCAACTTGGCTATGAACGTGAAGGTATCGATTACCTGATGACATGCGACTACTTGGTTAACGCGTGTGGCTTTGAAACAGGCTCAATTGACAACACAGTTGGTGCCAAGCGAGACAGGTTGGTGGAGTTTAAAGCCGCTTACGTTACGAGGTGGGCAGACTGTCAACAACAATGGCCAGAAGTTATTTTTCATGGCCCGCGTGGAACCGATAAAGGAATGGCTCAATTGACGCCTTATGGCGATGGTTACTTTCAACTTCATGGTATGACAAAAGGAATCACGCTGTTTGAAGATGGTTTAGTGGAGAGCACGAACTCATCTGCTCAACCTGAACTGCCTATGCCTTTACTCTCGAAGATCCGTTACGGCTGGAGAGAAGAAGTGTTAGAAGAGCGAACGAACAACGCCATCAAACACATGGCGCAGTTTATTCCCGACTATCACTCTGCTGTAAAAGGAGGAAAAGCATTATTTGGCGCTCAGCAAATTCCCGGAACAGATCCAGTACTCAGAGCGGCAGATGTGACTTTTGAAGATAACCACTACGCGAGAATAGAGGTGGTAAAAGCGTCATCGACACTACTCGCAGCGCAAAAAATGCTTCAATTCTGGTTTGACATCGATCCTAACCAAAATGTGGAAACACAGCATCCGGTCGCTGTAAAGTGGTCTGAAAAAGAGGTCGAGCAGTACGCGATTAAACTCACTCAAGAGCGAGGCTATCCTCAAGCTTTAGCAGTGCGTTATGGTATGCCTGCATAATCGGCTGTGTTTGGGCTCAGTGGTTGTATTAATACCCAAAAAACTGAGCCCATTGGCACCATACTTCTTGCAAGCCTAGTCTGTCTCCTTTAACAAAATTGACTTTTTGTCCGGGTTTCGCCTGTGCCAGTCTAGGTAAATCAATACGAGCTACGCAGCCAAATTTAGGATACCCGCCAATAGTCTGGTGATCGTTGAGCAGCACAATAGGGTTACCATCGCTAGGTATTTGAATTGAACCTAACGCAATTCCCTCTGATAGTACGCCTTCGTAAGGTGGACGAATGTTATTGCCCTCAAGACGGTAGCCCATGCGATTCGAATTGGGGGAGATGATGAATGCTTTGTTGTAAAATGCTTGGCGAGCGTCTTCATCAAAGTCCTCGTTCTGATAGCCTTCAATCACTCTCAACTTAATGGGTAAGTTGTAATCTGGCTTAAAGCGAAACGTCATTTGCCTTGGCTTACGTTTCGGTAAGTTATGAGGGACAAAGGGAAGAATATCGCCAGCTTTCAAAGCGCCACCATTTGAATCATAACCACCTAGAGATTCTCGCAAGACGGTCGATGCGCTTCCTAAGTGCTGAGCAACATTGAACCCACCTTTAACCGCTAGGTAGGAGCGAAGTCCATTCCTTGCGACTCCGAACTGAAGCTTCTGTCCTTTTTTCAACGTAAAGTCAGACCAATTTGAAATAGGTTCACCATCTATTTTTGCATTTAAATCACCGCCACATATAGCAAGGTGGCAGTTATGCAATGCAATAAAACAAGCGTTACCCAGAGTAATTTCAATTGCAACGCAATTGACTACGTTACCAAGCAAATGGTTGGCCCAACTGTAAGCATAGTCGTCGACCGGGCCACCTTGAGTCACACCGACATGCGCTAAGCCAAAACGACCAAAGTCTTGAACTAAAGAGAGCGGTCCTGGCTTTTCCACCAGTAATCCACCGTAACTCATAGTACGCCTCCTAAATCGATAAACTCTTGTTTTGAAATAGCATTAAAGGTGACCTTGTCACCCACTTCAAACGGTATAAAAGGAGGAGAGTCGGAGAAGAGCGCAAGCGGGCTTTTACCAATAATGTTCCATCCGCCAGGACTATCTGATGGATAGACGGCCGTTTTAGAGTCTGCGATTCCTACACTTCCGGCCGGCACTTGAGTTCTTGGTGTGGCAAGCCTTGCCATGTGCAATTGAGTATCAACGTCAGAGAGAAATGCAAAGCCTGGAGCAAAGCCAATTGCAGAAACCGCGTACTCGGTTTTCGTATGCAGGGTAATAAGATCGTCTAATGACAGACCTCGCTTTTGAAAACGAGATAGATCTAACGCGGTTTCTTCAGAGTAATATACAGGGATAGTAATGTGATTCGGCTGGGAAAGCTTAAGTGATTGAGTATCAAACTGGCTCACGATTTGTTGCAGCTCATTGACTAAGTTCTTTTCGTTGATTCGAAAAGGTAAGTAATCAATGAGAATAGTTTGATAGGAGGGGACAACGTTCATAACAATTGAAGCGAAAGTTTCTCTTATGCTGCGAGCAAGCTCTCCGACTGCATTTTCAGAAATACTCTCATCAAACTTAATGAAAATACTGCACTCGGAGATCAAAGAGATATTAAATTTCTCTTTATGCATTAATTTCCTCCAGCGTATAGGCTTTGGCGGATCTTTTGGATCAGCGCGATCGACTCTTCATTGTCACCATGAACACAAATTGTGTCGGCTTCCAATAATATGTAACCGCCTGAAGCGGTTTTGACACGCCCTGAGTCAGCTAAGGTCCGGACTTGCTCAAGTATCGCGTGCTCGCTTTTTAACACGGCATTGTGCTGTGTTCTAGGAGTCAGTAAGCCGTCATCTTGGTATAAACGATCTGCAAATGCTTCAAATAGCAAGGGAACATCATAATCGTCTGCGATTTCTAAGTATTTTTCGTTTTCCTGTGAAGCTAGGATCATTAACGGTACTTTGAACAGTGCTGCCGCCTTTACTACCGCTCTAAATATCGCATCACTTTTCATCATGTCGTTGTATAGAGCGCCATGAGGTTTTATGTAACTGATGTCTGTGTATTGCGCCCGGCATAATGCTTGTAAAGCACCAACCTGATATATAACCATGTTCGTAATTTCATCACCCGTCATGCTTATGCTTCGTCTGCCAAAGCCTTGTAGGTCGGCGTAACCTGGATGTGCGCCAATATCAACATCGTTGTCATTCGCTAGGGTGATAGTGTCGTGCATGACATTAGGGTCGGAGGCATGAAAACCACACGCGATGTTCGCCATATCAACATGGGGCATCACGTCTTCATCTGCGCCCATACTCCAAGAGCCAAAGCTCTCGCCCATATCACAGTTCAATGTAAGTTGCTGTTTATTCAATGTCATACGTTTTATTTCTACACAAGCAATGGGTTTACGATGCAGGAAAATGCATCTAGGTTCAGTGACTCACTTCATTCTTCTATCATGAAAACGAAGCTTTTTGAGCAGATAGCTGACGAAAAAGATCACGTTAGTCCATAAAGATGTTGCCGTTATTTGAGTTGATCCGAATTTTAAGGTATTTCGTTTCTTTTCCATCCAATTTTTGAGAATTTAAGGTTATTTTGCATTAGCATCGTGTTAATCTTGTCGCCCTTCATGGGTGATAGATTGCATAATTGTTCTTCTGTCATTTTTGTGGTTGTCTGCGACAGGAATATATATGTCATTACGAGCGAAGCTTATTTGGCCTCTTCTGGTCTTTTTAACGGCTATCTTTGTTATCTCAAAAGGTTGCACCTCGTATACTGTATACCAATCGTCTAAGCATGAACTGGTCGAGCAGACAAGAAAGCTGATTAACAATGTTTCTTTCTCAATTAAAGATGCGCTGACAACAAAGGACAAGCAAAAAGCTCAAACTATTCTCGCCAACTTTTTAAACCAGCCAAATGTAACGCGGGTCAAACTTTATGACCAAGATGACCAACCATTCGCTGTTATGGAGATAAGTGGGGCACTGGCACCCGTTCCAAGTCAAACCGAAAGAAGTAGGTTGCACGCTCTAGGCTATGCCTTATCAACCAAATTTCTTTATGTTCTAGAGCCGATTATCCATGATGGCTATGTCATTGGTAGCATGAGAGTTACGCTTTCTCATCGCCCAATTGTAGAAGCCATACAATCTTTACTTCGAGATGGCGCTTTACTTCTTCTGTTTCTGATCGCTGGTGGCACTGTTTTTTACATAAGTATCGAGAGGCTTGTTCTCAGGCCCGTGATGGAACTCAACCGCGTAATAGAGAATGTGACACACGGACGAAACACGGAAAATCAAGCTCGCTATTACGCCAAGGATGAAATTGGAGACCTCGCGAGCTCTTTCAATCAAATGATGAATAGGTTAACAGTACGTGAGAAGCAGCGGCAACATTCGCTAGACACACTAGAACAAAAGCGCGCATTTTCAGAAGAGGTTATCGAATCTGTTCAGCATGCATTAGTTATTACAGACAATTCCGGACGTGTTATTCATTGTAATACGGCGACCCAGCAAATATTTCAAAAAAAATTAGATGAACTTAAATATGCCAATATTCGTGATCTAATTAAAACCAAAACACCGAATGAGCTGAGTCAGATCCTGAGTCGAGGCCTAGAGTGCGATGATATTCACCTCAAAAATGCAGATAACGAACAGCAGTTGAGCCTAACCAGTCGTCGCCTCTCGACACATGAATACTTACTGTTTTCGATTCAAGATATCACCGAAATTGAAGAAGCCATAAACCGGCAACGTGTTGCGGGACGTGTTTTTGAAAGCAGCCAAGATGGTCTCATTGTTCTTAATCATCGCGGTGTCATTACGATGGTAAACCCTGCCGTCACTAAGTTAGTCGGCTTAGAGGTGGATCAGCTTATTGGGAAGTCATTCATCCAAACGCTAAAGTGGCGCAAGTTACAGGAAATGATGCCTAGTATCATCGAGTCGATAGAAAATTATGGCGTTTGGCAAGGTGAAGTTATCGAGAAGAACCATATTGGTCAGTTTGTACCGATGTTTGCTCGAGTCAATCGTATCGTTAAGTGTGAAGACTATGGTTTCTATGATCTGGTTATTGTTCTTACCGACCTTTCCGGCGCAAAAGAGATGGAACGATTAGAGCATTTAGCTCATCACGATGCTTTAACGGGGTTAGCCAATCGATCTAAGTTCCATTTAGAGTTGGAACAACTAGTACAACGCTCTGGATACTTGCGTGACGAATTTGCAGTTTTGTACCTCGATCTGGATGGATTTAAAGAAGTTAACGATACCTACGGTCATGATGCAGGTGATGAAGTTTTGAAAAAAGTTTCCGAGCGTCTAACATCTGCGACGAGACATAGTGATTTAATCGCAAGACTTTCTGGTGATGAATTTGTCATGTTGGTAAATCCCGCCAATCAAAAAGTGGTCACCCGAATAGCAGAACAGTTGCTCGAGAGCATATGTGCTCCAATTGAGTACAAAGGTCACTTACTCAAAGTTGGCGTTAGTATCGGCGTAAAATTAGTCGGCGTAAATGAGCGCGATGCTACTCGAGTTTTAAAAAGTGCGGATACGGCAATGTATCAAGCAAAGAAAGCCGGAAAAGGCCAAGCAATATTAATGGGATGCGAATTACAAGAGACAGTTTAAATCGTAACGTCAAAGCTTTAAACTAACCCAATTCGCGTCAGAAGGAATAATAAAATGAAAGTACTCGTTACGGGTGGTATGGGCTATATCGGTAGTCATACGTGTATTCAAATGATCGAAGCTGGCATGACGCCAGTGATTCTAGACAACCTGTACAACAGTAAATCTACGGTATTAGATCGAATTGAAAAGGTATGTGGTGTAAAGCCAACCTTCATTCAAGCCGATATCAGAGATAAATTGGCGATGGTAGAAGCACTAAAGTCACACAATATTGAAGCTGTTATCCATTTTGCAGGTTTAAAGGCCGTCGGTGAGTCTGTAGCAAAACCCCTAGAGTATTACGACAATAACGTTAATGGCACTTTAGTATTGGTTGATGCAATGCGTGAAGCCGGAGTTAAATCGTTGGTATTTAGTTCATCAGCGACTGTATACGGTGATCCTGCTTCTGTACCCATCACAGAGGACTTTCCAACTAGCGCAACTAACCCATATGGTCGCAGCAAATTAATGGTAGAAGAGTGTTTAACCGACTTCCAAAATGCGAACCCTGACTGGAGCATTACACTTCTTCGTTACTTTAACCCGGTAGGTTCACATCCAACAGGCGAGCTAGGTGAAGATCCTCAAGGTATTCCCAACAACTTAATGCCGTTTGTTTCTCAAGTTGCGGTAGGGCGCAGAGAGTTCCTTTCTGTGTTTGGTAGTGATTATCCGACCAAAGATGGCACAGGCGTACGTGATTATATTCATGTAATGGACTTATCCGATGGTCACGTTGCTGCATTAGAAAAAGTAGGTAGCAAAGCTGGCCTTCATATCTATAACCTCGGTACTGGTAACGGCTACAGTGTACTGGACATGGTGAAAGCATTTGAAGCCGCAAGTGGTAAAGATGTCCCATACCAACTTGTTGAGCGTCGTCCAGGTGATATTGCAGAGTGTTGGGCGGATCCATCAAAAGCGATGAATGAGTTAGGTTGGAAAGCAACTCGCACTCTAGAAGAAATGACTGGCGATACATGGCGCTGGCAGTCTACTAACCCTCAAGGTTATCCAGATGCCTAATCTTTAATTTACATAATAGTAACAAAAAGGCGCATAATTGCGTCTTTTTTGATCCAAATCGGAAAAAATCGTAAATTACTGGTCAAAAGGTAGCAAGTATATATAGAGCTGTTAAACTATGCCCGACTCTTAATTTGGGTTATAAATTTTCTCATAGCTATTGGGGTAGTTCATGGAACTCGGTCTGATCATCACTTTCATCATTGCAGCAGCAGTAATGGTGAAAAAAGAGATGGCAAAACAGTAAACTTTCATTTTTCATACTTTTCTTTACATTTTTGAAATGAAAGCCATAAAAAAGCCAGCATTACGCTGGCTTTTGTGTTTTTAAGGTTTAGAACTCGTATTTAACACTAATGTTGTAATTACGCTCAGCTTGCGTTTTGTCTCGACTTAACTCAGTCTTACCGCGAACATCGTTCCAAAGATGGTATTCTTCATTCGTTAGATTCATAACACCAGCACGAATGGTTATATCTTTCATTGGTTTGTAGTACGCCGTTAAGTCAACGACTGTCGCAGACGGCAAAGCAACTTGGTCTTTGATTCCGCCTTTATCACCATCAGAGTTGATATCACTGTTCGATTTCTTAGCCGTGTAGTTTACTTTTAGGCTTGTCCCCCAAAGTGCATTTGGTGAATCGTAATTTACAGCAGCTACGGCATTCCATGGGTTTACACTGTTCAAAGGATTACCATCACCATCTTCACCTTCTGTGTATGCTGCAACAAAGCGAGTTGTCACGCCTGATGGAAGACCAGCAATGGCATGCCAATCAAGACGGTTAGAGAGCTCAACCCCTTTAATGTTTGCTTCACTAATATTGATATTTGTGAATTCAGTTAAACCACCATTGTTTGATGACGTTTGCTCAATAAAGTCACTGTAATCACTGTAGTAGAACGCTACTTCAGTTGCAGACGCTGCAGTGTTATGACGGTAACCAAGCTCATAAGACAAACTCTTTTCAGATCCCAAATTTGGGTTAGGGCGATTGGTATAGCCATGAGCCGGATTATCGTAGGTGTAGTAAAGCTCGTCGAACGATGGCGCTCGGAACCCTTGGCTCACTTGCGCGAAGATCGTGCCAGGTTTCGATACAGAGTAAGTTGCTCCTAAACGACCAGTTAATGCAGAGTCGCTAAACTTCTCGAATGACTCTTCAGAAGTATTTGAAGGATTAGTAGAGAAGTAATCGTAACGCACACCTGGAGTCAGAATTAGCTTGTCATTAAGAAGCGAAATTTCATCTTGCAAGAATAAACCAAAGCTTTCTTCTTTTGCATCCGGTGTGTAAACGTAAACAGTATCTGGCGTGCCAGGATCGGAATTAAACTCGCGATTGGTATTACTGATGTCACTATGTTTGTACGATATTCCGTAAACAATATAGTGATTTTGAATCTCTTTATCTAACTGAGTTTCGAATTCAAATTTGTCTTCAGTATATTCGTAATCTTTTTTCTGTTGGTTGTCACCACTAGGCGGTACGTAAGGTGGGTAACCAGGGCTAGCTTCGATAAAGCGATTAGAGACGCCGTTTTCTTCTTTACCAATCCATGTAAGCTTGGACGTGATCGTATCCGAGATAGCTGCATCTGCAAACCAAATGTGCTTGAGCCCAATGCGATTTTGCTTGGTTGTGTCTTCAGCGTTGAAGTTTTTGTAACTTTTATGTGCGATCTCTGAGTCAGTCTCGTTGTAAATAACTTCTCCCAAAAACTCCAAGCGATGAGCGTCATTCAATTGAGATTGAAGTTTTACCAATAGATCGTTTTTGTAATAATCTTGGTTGTCCACAGAATAGTTATCGTAAGGCGCCTTAGAGAAATTTTGTAGCTCTGCACCATCACGGCGTGTAAAGGCTACAAGTGCTTCTGTACTACCGAAACGCTTTGCTAAAGCTACATGCTCACTAAAAGAGTTATCTTCCGATGAATAAGAGAGTTTAGCTTGACCACCAAAGTCTTTGCCATCTTTGAGGAAATCCTTCGGATCTTTTGTTTCGAATGCGACAACACCGCCAATTGCATCACTACCATGTAGGCTAGAAGCTGCTCCTTTAACAATTTCGACACTCTTTAGCATATCGGGGTCGACAGTAACGGCACTAGAATTGATAAACGAATATGGTCCACCGCTGAATACACCTGGTTGAGATGCACCGTCTACTAAGATTTTAACTCGTTTACCTTCCATCCCGCGAATGTTAATACTTTGGACGCCTTGGCGTTGAGTGCCATTAACAGTAACACCTGGCGTATACTCGAATAGATCATTCAAGTCCTTTACCATGTTTTCTTCGATGTCTTTCTCTGATACAACAGCAACAGAAGCAGCAACAGTGTTTATGGTTTGGTTGGTACGGGTGGCCGACACAACGACTTCTTCAAACTTAGAAGCTTCTTCCGCATAAGCAGTATGGGAAAGGGCAACTAAAATGGAGGCTGACAAAATTGATTTTTTATACATTGGCTTCAATACCTTAGATCCATAATAGGTAACAACACGCGGATATTAATGGATCTAAATGGTAATTACTATCATTACCATTGTCATTTATTGATTTGTATTGAATCTTCTTCTTAGGCTATTAGCATTCCTAGTCTTTAGTTATCAATATGTTATATAATTTGTCGTTAGTTCTTGATAAGTTCATCCAAATACAACGAATGTGATAAATGTCACATTAAGAGAGGCCATGTGCAGAGTCCAATTACGTTAGAAGCACTCCATATTCTAGATGCTATTGATCGAAGAGGGAGTTTTGCTGCTGCTGCGAATGAGTTAGACAGAGCCCCGTCATCGCTGAGCTATCAAATCCAGAAACTCGAGCAAGATTTAGACATTATTATCTTCGATCGCTCTGGTCACAAAGCCCATTTTACTGAAGCAGGTAAGCTTATTCTTGAAAGAGGAAGAGCCATTTTACAAGCCAGTGAAAAGTTAGTGAACGATGCAACGTTATTGGCGAATGGTTGGGAACTGGATATTACCATTGCCTTTGATGGCATTATTCCTATATCCAATTTTTTCCCGATGGTTGATGCGTTGGCCGAGGTCAGCTCAACTCGAGTCAGGCTGCAAGAGGAGATTCTGGCTGGTAGCTGGGAGTCTTTGAATACGGGGAGAGCTGATTTACTGATTTGCCCATCACTGGATACGCTTCCTCAAGAAGTTAAGTCAGAAAAAATTGGTAAAATGAGTATGTATTGGGTAGCTTCCGCTGATCACTATGTTCACAAGCGTAGTGGTAAGTTTGATGAAGCAGCGCGAGAAAAGTATCGGATTATTGCTATTGCAGATACCGCACGTGAGCAACCCGCGCTCTCAATTAATATCATTCAAAAACAACCTCGCTTGACCGTCACCAACTTTACGGCAAAAGTAGAAGCGCTAACTGCAGGTTTAGGCATTGGTACATTACCAAGCCAAATTGCACAACCTCTTATTGATAGTGGTGTATTGAAACGAATCGAAGGCACTGAAGAACAGCCGATGGATATTATTTTGGCATGGCGCCGGAACACTATGGGTGAAGCAAAATCCTGGTGTATTCAGTACTTAAAAAAGAATTGGAAACTAAAGTAACAACGTAACTTTTACTTCTTAGATTCCCATTGATTATCGAATGTAAGAAGTAAAAGTCATCGCTAATGCTGCGCTTTTCAATTTAAAGGGAGCACCATATCTGCCGTACCGTCTGCAAACTGGACATCGATCTCAAACCCCAAGTTCTGAGCCAACATCAACATTCCTCTGTTTGTTGGCATGGTCATTCCAGACATTTGCTTTGTGCCTTTAATTTTGCAATAGCTGATTATTTTCTGCATCAGCACTTTGCCTAAACCTTTTCCTTTCAAATCTGAACGAACCAAAATAGCAAACTCAGCGTCACTATTGTCTGGTGTAATCAATGCGCGGGCTACCCCTATGATAGACGGTCCGTCAGTATTAAACGCTACCGCAACAAACGCCATTTCGCGGTCGTAGTCGATTTGAGTAAAGTTTGCCAAAGCCTCATGGTTGAACTCTCCAACTTCAGAAAAGAAACGTTTATAGAGATCTTCTTTCGATACGCTATTAATGAATTGAGCATGCAGCGGCTCATCCTCAGGCAAGATAGGGCGAAGCAGGATAGGTTGGCCATCTCGAAGCGTTACAGTTTCGACAAACTCTGCCGGGAAAGGGCGAATCGCTAGCCGTTTTTGGGCGTCTCCTTCGTATTTACACAGTGTGACATCTGCATCAAGGATAGTTAAATCGCTTCCGGACACTAGCACTGGATGGATATCCAGTTTTTGTATTTCTGGTAACTCAACTGCCATTTGGGAGATACGAACCAAGAACTTCGACAACTCAGTAATATCGAGCGCATCTTTGTGTTTCTGCAGGCGAATCTTTCCAGACTTTAGGGCAACAACGACAAGGTAGCGCGCAAGCGTCATGTTCAAAGGAGGAAGTGCAGCGACGGCATCTTGGGCGATATTCCACTCAGAGCCGCCTTGACCAAGCAAGATCACTGGTCCAAAGACTTTATCTACTGCAATACTAATCCGTAGCTCTTCAGCGCTGCCGAGCTTTGCCATCCCTTGTACCAACAGCCCATGTACATTGGCGGAAGGGTAGCTGAGCTTTACGGTATCTAAAATGGATAGCGCTGCGTTGGAAACTTCTCGACTGTTTCTTAAATTTAGAGCGACACCGTGAACATCCGATTTATGAGGAATGTCTGGAGAACGCAATTTAACCGCAACAGGATATCCAATATTTTCTGCCATATGAACGGCTTCAATGTCGTCAGATGCAATCCACGTAGGCAAAACGTTAAACCCGAACAGCTTAAATAATGGGCTGGTTTGATGCGTATCCAAGGTAACTGTGTTTTTATCCAGTAGTCGTTCGTTTACCCATTCTTTTGCTGAACTCACACTTCCAGAATGTAATGGCTCTGCCGTCGTTGGCGTTTCCATTAGTTGTTTCTGGTTTCGTCTGTATTCGACCAAGTGCATGTATGCTACAACCGCACTTTCAGGTGTTCTATAGGTTGGAATGCCTGCTTGAGTAAAGGCCAGTCGCGCTTCTCTCGACGTTTGTTCTCCTGACCAGTTGGTCAAGATATTAAAATGCTTATGCCGAGGGTGAGATTTGATGGCATTAATAACGACTTGAGCAGTTTCAAGAGGATCAGAAACAGCAGAAGGACTATGCATAATCAATATCGCATCTGCACAGTCGTTATTCATCAGTGCGTTAATGGTATCAATATAGCGTTTTTGGGTTGCGTCACCAGACAGATCAATTGGATTTCGAGCACGCCAGTTGGATGGAAGTACTGCTTGTAATTGCTCAATGGAAGCGTCATCAAGCGTTGCGAGTTGGCCACCACGTTCAATCAAAGTATCAACGGACATAACAGCAGGGCCGCCGCCATTGGTGATGATCGCTAAACGCTCTCCACGAAGTGGCACAGAATGCGTGAGTGTTTCTACCGCGGCAAAAAGCTCATGCGTATTGCTGACTCGTAACATACCAGTTCTGCGAATAGCAGAATCGTAAATTACGTCAAGTGTATCTCCGTCTTGCTGCTCAAAAGTATTCATCTCTTTAGAGCGGCCCGCTTTTAGCACCAATATACGTCGGTTACGTGAAGCGGCGCGCGCAGCAGACATAAATCGGCGAGCGTCTTGGATATTATCAACATAAAGCAGAATAGCTTCAGTGTTTCCATCCATACTCAAATAGTCGAGCAAATCTGCAAAATCGATATCTTGTCCGCGCCCAATCGAAATGAACGAAGAAAAACCAATGTTCTTATCATTTGCCCAGTCTAAAACCGTGGTACAAACCGCCGCGGATTGTGAGATGAAAGCAATTTTTCCGGGTTTAGCTGCAACAGGGGAAAACGTGCAGTTAAAATTGTGCCAAGGAAGGATGATACCTAAGCTGTTTGGGCCTAAGACTCGAATGTTCAATGATGAGATATCTAAAGGATTAGGGTCATCAGAGATAACAATCGCAAACGGTGTGCCTCTCTCATCTAGCTCTTTAAGCAATTGCTCGTTACGTGAAACGTTCGTACACAAAATTGCAATATCTGGCGTATAGGGCAGGGAAGCTACATCAGGGTAAGCGATCACGCCAGATACGGCTTTATATCGCGGCGTTACTGGCATAATCGCGCCACCAAATCCACTTTGTAGAAGGTTGCGCATCACAACATGTCCTGCTCGCAATGCTTTTTGAGATGCCCCAATAACGGCCACAGAGTTGGGTTTAAAGAGTTTATGTAGTTTATTCATGCTGACTCCTGGCCGTTTGTAAGTCACGTTGGCTTCTCGGTTTCATATCAATCATAAACGAATAATTTACTGATAAAACATCTTCAGACCAGACATTGCAGAAAATGTGTACGATGCTTATGGAGTTTGTGTTATTCATCACATCAAAATCACAGATTATTGTATTTGATGCTTGATAAACGGCCCTGCTATCGGCATGATTTATCGTAATATTTATCCAGAGCATTTGTTACTTCATGAAAAAAATCGCAATCATCGGCTTGTCAGTTCTGCTTTCTGCTTGTGCATCTGAAACTTACATCACGGATGTGACCTCAGAAAGTTACCGAGAGGACTACAAATCAGATCGTATCTCTAAACCAATTATGGCGTCTGAAAACGCTGTAGTAGAAAAAGACGTACAACCAACTGTTGTGAAAATGACGGCAAAGCCTGAAGAAAAGAAAGTAGTCAAGCTAACGCCAAAAGAGCAGGCGAAGCCAGTTAAGATCGTACCACCAAGTAAAAAGCAAGCTGGCATTCAACGATTCGGCTATACCATTCAAGTCGCAGCTGTGGGTAGCCAAGCTAAAGTCGATCAGTTTGCAAATAAGCTGCCACAGAACGGTCAGCCAATTTGGGAAAACTACAAAGTTGTAAACGGTACTAAGTGGTTCTCAGTTTTATACGGAGACTACGCAACAAGCGCAGAAGCCAAGCAAGCGATTTCGACTTTGCCAGCTCAATTTCAGCAGTTAAGACCATTTGTTAAAAGCATTGATGCAATCAAAAACTCAGCTTACCCAACGCTTAACAAATTAAATTAACACATCAAATAAGGGAGCGAATAGCTCCCTTATTTATTTGCTCAAATCCTATTCGAACAACATTCCTCACATTAAAATTACTGTACGTCACACTTCAAAGGTTTATCATAATAAATAGTATCTTTTGTAGGTCACGGAAAGATGGATTCATGATTAAAAATATTCTTTTACTATGCGGCGGTGGCTCTTCTGAGCACGAGATTTCATTATTGTCTGCAAACTTTGTCGAACAACAACTAAATCTTATTGAAGACGTTCACGTTACACGCGTAGAAATAAAAAACGAAGGTTGGATGACCAACCAAGGTGAGTTGGTTTACTTGGATCTCAATACCAAGCAGTTGTGCTCAAGTGAATCTAATCAAACCATTGATTTCATCGTGCCTTGTATACATGGTTTTCCTGGCGAAACAGGCGACATTCAATCTCTGTTTGAAATCGCAGGTATTCCTTATCTTGGCTGCGGGCCAGAAGCGAGTAGCAATAGTTTCAATAAAATCACATCTAAGCTTTGGTACGACGCTATTGGCATACCCAATACGCCATACTTATTCTTAACGCGAAACGATGAAGAAGCTCACGTTCAAGCTCATAAAGCCTTTGAAAAGTGGGGAAAAGTTTTTGTTAAAGCCGCTCGCCAAGGTTCTTCCGTTGGCTGTTACAGTGTCACAGAAAAAGACAAGCTTTCTAATGCAGTAAATGATGCTTTTGGGTTTTCTGACCAAGTGTTGGTTGAGAAAGCAGTAAAACCTCGAGAACTTGAAGTTGCTGCATATGAGATGAATGGCCAACTACATATCACTAAGCCAGGCGAGGTCATCGCGCCTGATGGTGCTTTTTACTCGTACGATGAAAAGTACAGCAGTTCAAGTCACTCGCTCACAGAAGTTGAGGCGAAGAATCTAACTCAAATACAATTAGATTCCATCCAACACGCGTCAGAGACGGTATTTAAACAAATGAATCTTCGTCATTTATCTCGTATCGACTTTTTCCTAACGGAAGATGATGAGATTTACTTAAACGAAGTAAACACATTTCCAGGAATGACTCCGATCTCAATGTTCCCTAAAATGCTTCAAAACAACGGGCACAAATTTCATGAGTTCTTGGAAGATTGTATAAACAGTGCAAAGTGATTAACGTTATCGAGACGCGTTTTATGATACAAGTTGTTTTCTAGAGCAAGGATTATTCAAGCCGTATTTGAATATTGCTCAGTAGCAATTATGATTATATCAACGCATTAAACAGATGACTCAGTGGTATGGCGATTTCAAATTATAGAGGTTTTAACCTGCAGTCAGTCGGATCAGATGGCAGTGTTTGGAAGGTTAAAATCAAGAACCACGTTTTACAGGGCAGTTTGACGGCGGTAAAGAAAAGCATTGATTGGTGGTGTGACACCGCATCGATTATTGATCCCAAAGAGTTTGCTTCACTCGGACAAAGAGTGCAGCAAACTGGTGTTGCAAAATCAGAGGTCTTTAACGGCTATACTATTCAAAACGATACAGGCCAACCTAACTCTTGGTACTGTATGTTTAATGGTAAACTGATTAAGGGCAGTAAAGCCGCTATTCAACGCCATATCGAAGCTTATTTGGTTGCAAAGCAAAAAGCGATGCAAGCTCAACAACAAAAGAAACAATAGAATGACTCTGGTATATTCAACAGAAACCGGTCGAATTAAACCGGAAGAAGAAAAAGTATCTCGCCCTAAAGGCGATGGTGTTGTTCGGATTCAGCGCCAAACGAAAGGCCGTAAAGGTAAAGGCGTATGCATTGTTACAGGTTTAGACTTGGATGATGCACCTTTAAAGTTATTAGCGGCAGAACTCAAAAAAGTCTGTGGCTGTGGTGGCTCTGTAAAAGATGGCAATATCGAGATTCAAGGTGATGCTAGAGACAAGATCAAGGCACATCTTGAAAAGAAAGGCATGACAGTCAAATTAGCCGGTGGCTAATTTAATATTTCCAGTAAACAAAAATGGCGTCTAAAGAAATAGACGCCATTTTTTATAAGTTGCTAATTGAAGAGCAAGCAATCGTAGATTGATAGATCGATATTAGCTATTTTATGGTAAATCAGAATACTGTTAAATAAACTTATTTATGAACCTAACGAAAACCACATAATTTTTACTTATGAAGTTATCGTAGACTCATCATAATAAATTGGCAAGTACGTGATCTGGTTGGTAAGTGGTTGATTTAAGCATAGTCATGAACCTAACCATAAACCCAGACTATTTAACAAATCTACGAAACTTACCTTGTACATGGGTAGATCACACGTAAATTTTCATTAAATAACAGTAGGTTACACTTGATTTGCATGAAGTGATAATAAATTCGGTACATGTACTAGATTAATTCTATGGTAAATTGAGTAAAATATACTTGGCTAGTACATGTACTCTTTGTCAGAGTACATAAAAGTTTGAAACTTACTCAATTCACCAACAAAAAGGGAATAGCGGCAATAAAGAAAGTGCGAAACTAACCTCTGGATAATTCTAAGCTAGCCGCATCCCTGATCACTTTCAAAAAGTACTCCTGTAAACCCAACCTAAACTGGCGTGTAGAGTTGGCGGCATTTTTATAAATACGCCCCTGTGCATCCAGCTCCATCACAGGGCAGTTTTCCCAGTGCTTAGCCTGCTTACTGTAGTCAAGGTTACCCAGTTCTCTTCCTGCATTTTCAAGTACGTCAGGTGACATATCATCCGTCACAAGTTGATGAATAACTAAGCCTAATGCTTGCCAAACCTGAGGAGATAGTTGATATCCTGAGCGATTATTGACGAACGATTCTTTCAAAGGCTTCAGCCATCCTCTCATGAATGCTGAGATGTTATTCATATAACCACATGCAAGTATCGATGTTAAACTCTCTCCCGATTCTAATGTTATGTCTTTAGGCATCTTGCTGTACTCTTGAGTGCCAGCTCCGGCTACCGCACCAACGAGCAACTTAAACAGAACATATTGGGTGGTAATAGTACTCTCAGACACCTTTACATGTTTAGCATCAAAGTTGACACCACCATAAGACTCGATATCTGTGTCTTTGATTAACTGAAAAATGAATGGACTTAATGGGAAGTCACTGTCACCAGACAAGCTATTACCTTCACTAACATGAGGCAGATTTAGAGCCGTGTCGAAGAGCGCACTTTTTTTAAATAAGTGAACGACATCAGCGGTATTCAACCCTTTCTCATCATCAAAAATAACTCGAACTTCAACTTCTTCCATTGCTAATCGCTGCCGAGCTAAGCTTTTTTGATTAATTTCTTTCGCACTTAACCTTGAGCTAAACAAGAAAGTCTTAATTCCCAACGTCCTGCAAATAGCCACGAATGTCAGCACGTTACCGACAATATGGGTACTGCTGGAATTGAAAGCCAAAGATGACAGGCTACGAGAAGTCCCATCCAAGACAGGCTTCCCCTCAATAGCAAACGTGATAGAAAGTGGTGCAAAAACTTCACCTTTGACCACACGCTCCTCAAGCTCGGCTTGAATAGCTTTTACTTTATCTAAGTTTGTCGCATTGGTTGCTGCATCAATGATCCACTTCAATTCCGATCTAACATTCTCGGCGGAAAAATAGGCATCAATTGCAACCATCGGCATAGTTGTTATGAGGGTTTTACAAGTTTTGCCCTTAGTCGAAAGCAACATGCCAGATATTTTTTGTTCTATGGCTTTCAATTCTTTATGTCCAACATTGTGTTTATCTCAGTTTAATTTACAAATAAAATTTGATCCGACATGCATGTCGGATCAATAATATTCAGTGAGTACTACCTAATTAGTACTTTTGCGCACTATGTTGCCACAGACCGACCAAAGGATAAAAACATGACAGAATTACGTATCGGGGATACCGATGAAGTCTCAAATGCAGATCTAGAGCACTCGATTGTAAACAGCTTAGTGAGTCACTTTGACGAAAGTGAACGGACAAGCTATCTAGCCAGTTCAACCAGTCTGCTAAAAAACTCGACCGAAACACTTTCCCCCACTCAGTTAGAAGAGATTTTCAAAGAGAACGCTAAGTACTACGCTGGGGTAAAGGCTGTACAAACGACTCTTAAACACATCACCATTTTCATTAGCCCTCAGTTGGCAAGAGATATGTTGAAGTTTTCGAGTCGAGGAACAGTAAACAAAAAAAATAAAAATAGGCGGCTTAGTAAACCCAAAGTAAAAAAGTATTCAGAAGCTATGAGAAGGGGCGAGTGGTGTCTAACTGGTGAGCCAATCATCATTTCTTATGAAGGTGAAATCCTGAACGGCCACCATAGACTAGAGGCAGCCTGTGAGGCTTGTGTGGGGTTTATAGCGCCTATTACTTATGGTGTTACTGACGACCTGAGCTTTGCCCATATCGATGTGGGAAATATACGCTCAAGATCGCAAGTATTGGAGATGGCAGGAGTTCAGGTTAGTGCTTCAGTCCTTTCTCGCGTTGCCATGCTCGCTAAAGCGTTTGACATGACTAGAAATCCATTCGCCTTTCGTGGGACGCAAGGAACATCGTTCCAACCCGCAGAAATACTGGCATATGTGGAAGAGCATAATGAACTAGCACTTTCGGTTCATTTCATCTCAGAAGTATTTAAAAAACATCGACTTGAAAGCCAAGCATCTGAAACAATCTATGCGTTCGCACACTACTTAATCAAAAAACAACTATCTGTTTGCGAGTATAAAGAGTTACCTCTTTGTCCCGAAACATATCTAACTCGTGTAATCTCTTCATTAGGACTTAGCTCTGAGGAAGATATCGAATATCAGGTTAGGAATTACCTTCAGTCAATTGTTCACGAATCGACATCTTATTCTCTTCTTTGCAAACTATCTGCGATCTTTAAAGGATGGAACTCGCACCTCGGTCTTACGATTGCTGGCAACAAGATCGCCGTACGTCGAGTTGCTCGCTATAAAAAAGATGAAAGTGGGAACAAAATTCCTCTTACCGCTGCTGGTAATATTAATGAGCCATTTACAGTCCCATGCGTACCCAAAGGCCCTACGCCAAAACGAATTCAGAAACAAAGTAATGTACAACAAATAAAACAATAAAGATTGTAAGGCAGGTATACGACATTAGCCTGCCTTCTGTAAGGAAAGCTTATGGAAGAACTTATCCACGAACTGAGTCTTTTGGATAACAACGCTTTGCATTTGTTTACGATTGACAATGTAAGGTTACAAGGGGATTTTGCCGAGTTTATTTTAACTATTCAAACGTCATCCCAGCTTTTGATCCGATGGAGTATTACATGTAAGCACTGCCTTAAGGTTCACATTGATCACACTAACTTAGCCAGAGAGGTGACAATCAAATATGACATATTCATCGTTGGCAGTAGCTACTTAGCAGGGTCACACTTTGAGGCCACTAGGTTAACTACATGACTCCGGAAGACATACTGCACATAATACAAGATGAGATGGGTGAAAAGGTAATCGCATCAGTCACGCTAAGTGATGCCGGAAACCTTATAGTCCAGTACGGCGATAAGGTTGTGGTTTACAAAACTGCCACCTCGGCAAGACCTGCATCTGAGCTGTTAAAAATAGTGGCTGATTTCATTAACTGATTTCCCCGTCCAACCATGAGAAAAGCCATCTAAGATACTTGGGCTTAGACTTGACCAATAAATAGTTGGCAAGCTTAATAACGTTTTCTAGTGTAGTGACTCATACACAATCTTACACGTACGCTGGTTAACCACGACAAGACCGCACTGTCAGCCTGAAGGTATAAACTCACAATTGGGACAATTGTGAGTTACATAGGTTGTTAAATTAACTCAGTTAGAATTAGGTGATGTATTGAATAAGCGGCTCGCCACGACGGACTTTCTAGTAGTGTGGATGATGTGCAACGCAACCATACTAACTCTGTTGGTTATCACGGGTTTCATAGGGTAAGCTAGTACATAACCTACTGACTGAGAGTATTTATGGACACAATAAAGAGCAAAGCTAAAAGGCAACCTCCATACAATTCCATTTGGTTTTGGGTGTTGCCATCTTTCACTCTAATTGCAGTGTTTACATTGGTCTCTATGGCTCAAAATGTCTCTGGCTTCTCTGAGGGGCTAAAAAATACATTAGAAACCTATCAGTTACCGCTGGCTCTTGTTGTTTTTTGTGTTACGACATTAATTCAATGGTTGATAGCTCACAACTCAAATAAGCCATCCGAATTAGAGGAGCAGCAAGTAATAAATAGACACCTTAGAGACGAGTATGCTGCTAGTGAGCGTCTTTTAATTAAGCAGTTTGGTAAAATTTCCTCTGACCGTGCATTCACTTTTATTTCAACAGATGACTTGCCAGCAATTCACTCAAAGGTGTATGCGGAAGACCGTCTAATTCAACGTGGTAAACTAAGAGTCTGTGATGAAGCAATACGAGCCATTGACTACTACTTTCGGAATACCGAAAGGGTATTAGAAGAAGCTCTAAACCTATTACAAAAAGAAGAAGCCAAAGAAACGCCGAACAGACACATCAAAGAAAGTGTGATCATCCAGCTAATTCAGTATTTAAATCAATGCGCACTAACACTTCATTATGAAACAGGGATGAGGGTGATTAATTTGGATCGCTCAGACATTAATGCCTACCGAGGTGCTTTTTTTGAAACCCTCCATCTAACAAGCTTTTTAGGTGGAGAGTTAGCCCCCATAGTGAATCGAGTGGTTGACACCCCATCAACTGAAAAATCCAACTCACAAGAGGATATACAGAACATGTTTGTTGCTGCCCATGAAATAGCGGAGAGTTTAGTGACCAGTAGTGAAGGGGCTACATTTGGTGGCCTGTATAGAAGCATCCAGCTAAGGTCGATCATCAAACAAGCGCAGGGTTCTCCTTTATACCTATTAGCTTGTCAGGTTATTCAAGATATTGTTCTTGAACCACTACTAGACGAAAGCGATAAAATAGGCGCAGTGGAGGTTGATGACAACTATCCAAAATATGACATTTACAACCAAGCTGGAGAGAAGAAGCTAACTCTCGGTTACAAAGAGGTAGATGAGAACACTCTGACCCTCATCCTGAGCGGTGAAGGTGAGAACATAAAAACAACTGTAAGGTTTGTCGATTCGGAAAAGAAAAGGTTCGAGGTAGATAGGGATATGGGGGGACGCTTTACCCTTGAGTGTAAAAAAGCTATTAACAGGCACTTAGTTATTGAATAGCTATCGACTTGACGGACTGTACTGGCTGAGCGAATTTGGCCGTATAGCTAGAGCTTTGGCATAAGGAAAAATAAGTCAAATACAAAAATGAACGCCGTACAGAAAAACTGACCTAAAACATTTTGGGGCGTGCGACGTGAAGTCGTATGAAGCGCTGTTCACCGCTTAATGTGTGAACCATCTGTATCACCAGATGAACCTAGGAC